>NZ_SCTN01000384.1 GCF_004297345.1 Aquabacterium sp.
CTCGGCGCCGGCGTCATGGGCGCCCAGATCGCGGCCCACCTGGTCAACTGCAAGGTGCCGGTCGTTTTGTTCGACCTGCCCGCCAAGGAAGGCCCCAAGAACGGCATCGTGACCAAGGCTGTCGAAGGCCTGAAGAAGCTGAAGCCTTCGCCCCTGGGCGTGACCGAAGACGCAGCCCTGATCCAGCAAGCCAACTACGAAGAGCACCTCGAAGAGCTGCGTGGTTGCGACCTGATCATCGAAGCCATCGCCGAGCGTCTGGACTGGAAGGAAGATCTGTACAAGAAGATCGCTCCCTTCGTGAACGACAAGGCCATCCTGGCCACCAACACCTCCGGCCTGTCCATCACGGCCATGGCCAATGTGTTGCCCGAGCAGCTGCGTTCGCGCTTCCTGGGCATCCACTTCTTCAACCCTCCTCGCTACATGTTCCTGCTGGAACTGATCCCCACCGAGTTCACTGCGCCTGACGTGGTGGACAAGCTGGAGACCTTCTCGGCATCCGTGGTGGGCAAGGGCGTGGTTCGCGCATACGACACCCCCAACTTCATCGCCAACCGCGTGGGCGTGGCCGGCATGATGCTGACCTTCCGCGAAGTCGAGCGTTCGGGCCTGGGTTACGACATCGTCGACGACCTGACTGGCAAGAAGATGGGCCGCGCTTCGTCGGCTACCTTCCGTACCGCCGACGTGGTGGGTCTGGACACGATGGCTCACGTCATCAAGACGCTGCAAAACGGCGCCAAGGACGATCCTTTCAACGCCTGCTTTGCAAACCCCGTGGCGCTGGACAAGCTGCTGGCTCTGGGCAACTTTGGCCAGAAGACCAAGGCTGGTTTCTTCAAGAAGGAAGGCAAGGCCATCCTTCAGTTCAACCCTGAAACCGGCGAGTACGTGGCTGCTGGCGGCAAGGCTGACAAGGAAGTCACCGACATCCTGCGCAAGCCCGCTGCAGAGCGCCTGAAGGCCCTGCGTGAGTCCGCTCACCCGCAAGCCCAGTTCGTGTGGGCCCTGCTGCGCAACGCCTTCCACTACGCTGCCGTGACGCTGGAATCGATCGCCGAATCCGCTCGCGAAGTGGACTTCGCCATGCGCTGGGGCTTCGGCATGAAGCAAGGCCCGTTCGAAATCTGGCAAGAAGCCGGCTGGAAGCAAGTGGCTGAATGGGTGAAGGCCGACATCGACGCAGGCAAGGCCCTGTCGAAGGTGGCGCTGCCCGCATGGGTGTTCGACGGCCGCGACGGTGTGCACACCGCCGAAGGTTCGTGGTCGCCCAAGACCAGCAAGTACGTGCCGATCCGTGATCTGCCCGTCTACAAGCGTCAGGCTTTCCGTGAAAACGTCCTGGGCTCGCAAGCCCCGAACGCTGCCACCGCTGGCAAGACCCTGTTCGAAGACGCCAATATCCGCCTGTGGACCCTGGACGACGAAGTGGTCATCGCTTCGATCAAGTCCAAGATGCACACCATCAGCGCTGAAGTGACCGCAGGCTTGGCCAAGGGTCTGGAAATCGCTGAGTCCGGCTACAAGGGCATGGTCATCTGGACGCAAGACGGCCCCTTCTCTGCCGGTGCCGACCTGCAATCCATGATGCCCGCCTTCATGAGCGGTGGTGGCAAGGCCATCGCCCCGTTCGAGAAGCAACTGCAGGACTTCATGCTGTCGCTGCGCTACTCCAATGTGCCGACCGTTGCTGCCATGCACGGCCTGGCCCTGGGTGGTGGTTGCGAACTGGCTGTGCACGCTGCCAAGCGCGTGGCTGCCATGGAAACCTATGTGGGTCTGGTCGAAGTCGGCGTGGGTCTGATCCCTGGCGGCGGCGGTCTGGCTTACCTGGCTCGCCGTGCTGCTGAGCAAGTCGAAGCGTCCAAGGGCGTGTCCGGCATGGTTGGCGCCGAGCTGATGGGCTTCGTCAAGGAAGGCTTCCAGGCTGCGGCCATGGCCAAGGTGGCAACCTCTGCCATCGAAGCGCGCAAGTTCGGCTACCTGCTGGACGGCGACATCGTTGTGCCTAACAAGGACGAAGTCCTGTACGTGGCCATCGCCCAAGCCAAGGCCATGTTCGAGTCCGGCTACCGCGCGCCTGCCAAGAAGCAATTCGCTGTGGCCGGCCGCAACGTGAAGGCCACGCTGCAATCGTCGCTGATCAACATGCGTGACGGCGGCTTCATCTCGCAACACGACTACTACATCAGCTCCTGCATCGCAGACGTGCTGACCGGTGGCGACGTGGATGCTGGCACCCTGGTGAGCGAGGAATACCTGCACGCCCTGGAGCGCAAGCACTTCTGCGCGCTGTTGGACAACCCCAAGACGCAAGAACGCATCATGGGCATGCTGTCGACCGGCAAGCCTGTCCGCAACTGATCGATCGGAGACAAATCTATGTCTAAGCAACTCCGCGACGTTTACGTCGTTGCCGCCACCCGTACCCCGATCGGCAAGTCTGGCCGTGGCGTGTTCAAGAACACCCGCCCTGACGATCTGCTGGTCGCCACCATCAAGAACGCCCTCAAGCAAGTTCCCACGCTGGATCCTGCTGCCATCGAAGACGCCATCGTTGGCTGCGCGATGCCTGAAGGCGAACAAGGCATGAACGTGGCCAAGATCGCCACGCTGCTGTCTGGCCTGCCCAAGACTGTGGCCGGTGCCACCGTGAACCGCTTCTGCGCGGCCGGTATCACTGCCGTGTCGATGGCTGCTGACCGCATCCGTGTTGGCGAAGCCGAAGTCATGATCGCCGGTGGCGTGGAATCGATGTCCATGGTTCCCATGGGCGGTTCCAAGCCTTCGTTCAACCCCAAGGTCGTTGACCTGGACGAGAACGTCGGTATCGCCTACGGCATGGGCATGACCGCCGAGAAGGTGGCCGAGCAGTGGAAGGTGACCCGCGAAGAGCAGGACGCTTTTGCCACTGAATCGCATCGCCGCGCCATCGCTGCGCAGCAAGCTGGCTTCTTCGACGCTGAAACCACGCCGATCGAAATCGAAGTGCGTACGCCTAACCTGGAAACAGGCGAAGTGACGATCACCAAGAAGACCATCACCCGTGACGAAGGCGCTCGTCCTGACACTTCCGTGGAAGGTCTGGCCAAGCTGCGTGCCGTGTTCGCTGCCAAGGGTTCGGTCACGGCCGGTAACTCGTCGCAGACGTCTGACGGCGCTGGCTGCCTGATCCTGGCTTCGAAGGAAGCTTGCGTGAAGTATGGTCTGACACCTCTGGCCAAGTTCGTGGCTTTCGCCGTGAAGGGCGTGCCTCCAGAAATCATGGGTATCGGCCCGATCGAAGCCATCCCCAAGGCGCTGGAATACGCTGGCCTGAAGGCTTCGGACATGGACTGGGTTGAGCTGAACGAAGCGTTCGCTGCTCAGTCTCTGGCTGTGCTGAAGGATCTGGACAGCAAGGGCCACGTGCTGGACCGCGCCAAGGTGAACCCGATGGGCGGCGCTATCGCTCTGGGTCACCCCCTGGGTGCAACCGGTGCCATCCGCGCTGCAACCGTGGTGCACGGTCTGCGTCGCACTGGCGGCAAGTACGGCATGGTGACGATGTGTATCGGTACCGGCCAAGGCGCTGCTGGCATCTTCGAGCGCGTTGACAGCCTGTGATGATGGCTTTCAGGCTTGTTGTTGATCGGGCGCTTGTTGAGGTCTGATTGATGGCAGCTTGATCTGCAAGAGCCCGCAATGGAGTGATCCTTGCGGGCTTTTTTGTGGGTGACGGTGTGAGCTTCGGGATGGCGGCGGCGTGGGCCTGCGCCGCTCCTGACGCGGGGCACCACCTAGCTTGTTCGCCGTTGCCTCTTGAACACGAGCCTGCCCATGCTGCTGATCAGGACACCGCGAATGGTCGCTTCGCAGGCCCACTCCACCGCCATCCCGCGACACACCGTGGCGGGGTGAGAATTTCAAAACGGTCAAGAAACCGAGCGAGACAAGAACATGGAAGCCCTGCACATCCTCACGGACGATGGCCACATGCTGGCAGGTCGTTGTTTCAGACCGCATGGCGGCGTCAATGTGCGCCGCGCAGTCATCATCGCCTGCGCATTGGGCGTGCCGCAAACCTTCTACGAACGCTATGCAGGCTGGCTGGTGCAGCAAGGCTGCGTCGTCTATACCTTTGACTGGCGTGGCATGGCTCAGTCAGCGCCGCCCAGTCTGGTCGGCTACAAAGCGAAGTTGGTGGATTGGGCACGCCATGATGCCCCTGCCGTGATGGCCCTGGTGGCGCAACGTCATCCTGGCTTGCCCATCACCTGGTTCGGTCACAGCATGGGAGGCATCCTGTTCGGCATGATGCCCGCGCATCCTCGCATCGACCGTGTGGCCACGCTGGGCAGTGGCAGCGGCTATCACGAGCATCTGGCGCGGCCTCTGCGCTATGTGATCGGCGCCTTCTGGCATGTGATCGTGCCTTTGAGTGTGGCCCGGCACGGCTACTTTGCCGGGCGCCGTATTCGCACCGTGGACGATCTGCCGCGTGGCGTCGTGGCGCAATGGAAGCGCTGGTGCAGCCATCCGGATTTTGTCGTCAGCGAAGGCGAGGCCGTGCGGCAGGCCTATGCCAGCGTGAAGTTGCCCATCACGGCAGTGGTGTTCACCGACGACACGATGGCCAGCCCGCGTGGTGTCAAAGCCATGCACAGCCACTACACGGGCACGCAGGTGGACCTCAAAGTCTTGCGCCCCGAGCAGCAAGGCTTGCGTGCTGTCGGGCACTTCAACTTCTTTCATGCCAGGACCGGGCCACGTGGCTGGGCCCTGAGCTTGCCTTGGCTGGGCTTGTCACCCGCCTGATGGTGCGCAGCCTTTATCTCAGCCCAAGGCGCCTGTGATGCCAACCTGCCGATCGCGCGGGTCGATCAGCACGCCCGGGTTGAGGATGCCTTGCGGGTCCACACTGGCCTTGGCGGCTTGCAGCATCTGGCGGTACAGCGCGGGGGTTTCCAGCTCATAGCCCGGGCGATGGTCGCGCCCCACCGCATGGTGGTGGGTGATGGTGCCGCCGTGTTTGATCACGGCTTCGTTGGCGGCCTGCTTGATCTCGCGCCAGGCCACGAGGGCCGAGGCCACATCGCCCTGCGCGCTGCCCAAGGCCGCGATGGTGAAGTAGGGGGCAGGGCCATCCGGGTAGATGTGCGTGAAGCGGCAGGACACGAACGCCGGGTGGCCGGTGGCTTGCTGCACGGCCTGCGCCACATCCTTGCGAACGCCCTTGTAGAAGGCCTCGAACTTGTCCCAGGTGGTGGCGGTCTCGAAGGTGTCCATGATGAGGCCGTTGCCCACAGCCGGGTCGCGCCAGTAGGGCATGCGCAGGAAGGCTTGTCGCCAGGCGCCAGCGGTGCCGCTGCGGTGCTCTTCTCCACCTTCATCGCGCATCGAGCGTTCGACCGATTCGGCGTCATAGCTGCCACCGTAGTTGCTGACCAGTTCCAGCGCGCGGCGCATCCATTCATTCATCGGGTGATCCGCTGACTCGAAAGCCAGAACCAGCACGGCTGCCGTGCCATCACCTACGCCGGAGAACACGGTCTCCATTGGGTCGAGCAGGCGGCAGTTGCTGGGATACAGGCCCGATTGCGCCAAGGCCCGCACGCATTGCACGCCTTGTTTGTAGTCCGTGAAGCGCACCGAGGCATTGGCGCGGAAGCGGGGGCGCTCCTGCAGTCGCATCCAGGCTTCGGTGACCACGCCCATCGTGCCTTCCGAGCCCAGCACCAGGCGATCTTGCGAAGGGCCGGCACCGGATGCAGGCAGACGGCGAGAGGCGCACACGCCCGATGGCGTGACCATGCGGGTGCTCTCGACCAGATCATCGATGTGCGTCATCAGCGTGGCGTAGTGGCCGCCGGCGCGGGTCACGATCCAGCCGCCCAGCGTCGAGAACTCGAAGCTCTGAGGGTAGTGGCGCAAGGTGTAGCCATGTGGCTTGAGCTGCGCTTCCAGCTCAGGGCCCAATGCACCGGCCTGGATGCGGGCGGCACGGCTGCTGGGGTCGACCTCCAGCACGCGGTTGAGGCGTTCCATGTCGAGCGACACGGCGGCGGCATAACTCGCGCCCACGGCCGCTTCCACGCCGCCACACACGCTGGAGCCGCCGCCGTAGGGGATCACGGCCACATTGTGGCGCGAAGCCCAGTCCAGGATGTCGATCACGGCCTGCTCGTCATCGGGGTAGGCCACCCAGTCAGGCACGTGGGGCACCTGGCGCAACCACATGCGAGCCAGATCGGCGTAGCTCTTGCCCATGGCGTGATTGAGTCGATCCAGCGGGCTGTCGGTGAACATGGCAGACAAGGCCGCAGGTGGCGCGATGCGCGGCGCGGGCAGCACGAAATCGCCAACCTGGGGCTCGGGGCGATCCGTGATCTGGCCACCCAGCATCTGCACCATCATCGAGATGCGGGCGGTCTCATCTTGCGTCAACTGTTCGGAGGCGGCGCCCCAACCCCAGAAGCGGCGAAGCGGGCGGCGAGAGAGCGTGACATTCATCGTGGCGGTCCTTTCCGTGTCTGTTCTGCGGGTGTCCAGAACATGGCTTGTTCTGGATGACGACTGTAGGCAGGCGCGCACCATGTTGATAGTTAATCCGCGCCATCTTTCCGATAATTGGTGACAATGCGGCCAACTGCCACGGCAGGCAGTGGAGTACCGGATGTGAATGGCTTGATGAGGGTGACCGGCGCCTGGACAGGGCTGCTGACGGATTGGCTGGACCGCGAAAGCCTGGCCGCACCCAGGTTGCGAGCCCAACTGGCGCGCTTTTCGCCCGACGATGTGGTGCCCTTGCCTGTGTGGCGTGATGCCTTGGCGCAGGCGGCAGCCTTGCGGCCGGGTGTGCCGGCGCTGGGCTTGCAGATCGGGGCGGGTGTGCAGCCACGTCACCTGGGCGTGCTGGGCTATCTGGTGGCGGCGTCCGACAACCTGGGCGAGGCCATGCGCGTCTATCTGGCGTATGAGCGCCTGTTCTACGGCGCCAACCTGGCCCAGGTGCGCTGGCATGGCGATGAGGTCGAGATCGCCTGGCCGCCAGCAGAGCAGGGGCCGATGTTCAACGAGGTCTCCATCGGCGCCTTGGTGACCTTCATGAGCCGCCAGGTGGACGATCCACCCAGGCCATTGCAGATCAGCTTTGTTCATGAAGCGGCGTCGGATCTGCGCCAGTGTTACGAAGCCTTCTTCGCCTGCCCGGTGGTGTTTGGCGACAGCCACACGCGAGTGCGGATCCCCGTGTCCTACATGCAGATTCCCATGCGGCACCCGGAACCCGGTTTGCGCGTGCTGCTGGACGGCCAGGCTGAAGCCCTGTTGCGAGCCTTGCCCGAGCCGGGGGATTTTGACCAGGCCGTGCAGCGCCTCTTGCTGCGTGTGTTGCCGGAGGGCGGGGTGTCCGTGCACCGGCTGGCGCAGATGATGAACCAGTCCGCGCGCACCTTGCAGCGCAGGTTGGGTGATCACGGCCTGACCTGGCAGATGCTGCTGGACCGCACACGCGAGCAGCTCGCCAGGCAGTATCTGCGGGACCCCGCCTTGTCGGTCTGCGAGGTGGCGATGATGCTGGGCTACAGCGACCAGAGCGCATTCACCAAGGCCTTCAAGCGGTGGACGGCCGATACGCCTCAGGCCTGGCGCTCTCGCAGCCTTCGATGACTCCGTGCAGCGAATCGGTGTAAACGCGCCCCCTGATCAGGCTATGACGTTTGCACCGATGTGGCGCGTTAATCGACTCGCCAGAATGTGAGGCAAATCAATTGGAAGAGACGCCCTGTTTTGCCTTGCCCAGGCGCTGGCGTGTCCAACTCGGAGACTGTCATGCCCCGCCAGATCGTGCACGGCGCCTTGAGCGCCTTGACCCTTGTTGTTGCCTCGTCGACCTGGGCTGCGCCCGCCCCCTGGGTGCCCAACACCACCGGCAACGTCGGCCCGGCGCCCGCCACCTTCAACAAGTGGGAAGCCATCGAGGCCCCTGCTGCTTCTGGTGCCAGTTGCGGCAATGGCTCGCCCTATCGATTTTTCGTCAACCGCACCACCACAGCGGCCAACGCGAAGAAGACGGTGATCATGTTCGAAGGCGGTGGCGCCTGCTGGGAGCAGAACGCCTGCCAGATGAAGGATGGCGTGCTGGGCGCGACCAACTACAAAGGCATCCCCACCAATTACATGAGCACCGGCCTGGCGCTGGGCGGTCTGATCACACCGTTTACCTCGCGCACCCATCCCTTGCAGAAGGTGCAGACCCAGAGCTGGAACATCGTTTACGTGCCTTACTGCACCGGTGACGTGCACACCGGCAACAAGGTGGCCACTTACGGCGATGCCGACCCGGCCAACCCCATCACCTATTACCACCGAGGCTTCAAGAACGGTGAGGCTGTGGCCAACTGGGTGGGCCGCTACCTACCCAAGCAGGATCAGTTGCTGGTCACGGGCTTCTCGGCGGGCGGCGTGGGCGCGACGGCCATGTATGGCCTGATCCGTCTGGCCGATCAGCCCAAGCAGTCGGCCATGCTGGCTGATTCGGGGCCGCTGTTCCAGGTGGACCGCAATGCCTCACCTGAGGAGGCACCCTCTGTGCTGCTGCACAACAAGATCCGCGTGGCCTGGGGCCTGGATGGTGACAACGGCCTGGCTTCGCGCATGATCGCGACCTTCCCGACGGCTGGCACGGTAGACAACCTCGGCAGCCTCACCACCGGCCTGGCCAAGGTCTTCCCGCAGGATCGCCTGGGTTACGCCATCTTCCAGGCGGACGCCGTGTTCTCGTCCTTCTCGTACACCAAGTTCTACCCCGAGATCGCGGCCGTGCCGGCTGGCGCCAAGCGCGACGCCCTGCTCAAAACCAAATGGGTCAAGGAGATTGGCACCTGGGTGGATGCAATGAAGCCGTACAGCAACACGGGCTACTACATCCCCTACGGTCGTGATTTCCTCAAGGCGCATACGTTGACCACGGCCTCGTTTGCCGGCACGGGCATCAAGGAGGCCAATCTGGCTGATGTGGGTGTGTTCGTGGACAACCTGCTGGACCCCAGCCAGCCTTTGATCCGCGCGTATGAAACACAGCGCACCACGCCCAACCCCAGCGGCATCGCGCTGATCAGCTGGGTCAACACGGCCTTCTACGCACTTTTCGGACTGTGACGCCCTGGCGCGTTGAATGAGGCCCGGCCATGCCGGGCCTTCGTGCTTTCTGTCGCCAAAGCTTGCATGCACCTGTCGTGCAAACCACCCGAAAGTGGCGTCTAATTCAGGCTCCCCGAAAACTTGGTTGATCCTGGAGACATAGGGCCATGAGCGAGATCCTGCAGCACCGTGAAGCTGGTGTACTGACACTGACCTTCAACCGTCTGGACAAGAAAAACGCCATCACCACGGCGATGTACACCCGCCTGGCTGAAGAGCTGGAAGCCGCCACGGCGGACGACAGCGTGCGCGTGGCCGTGATCCAGGGCGCCGTCGAGATCTTCACGGCCGGCAACGACCTGGCTGACTTCCTCAACAACCCGCCCATCAGCAAGCCTGGCGCTGAAGTGCCACCCGTGGTGCGCTTCCTCAATGCCATCCGCGACTTCCCCAAGCCCATCGTGGCCGCTGTGGCTGGCCCGGCGGTTGGCATCGGCACCACGCTGCTGCTGCACTGCGACCTGGTCTACGCCGGTGACAACGCCGCCTTCAGCCTGCCTTTCGTGAACCTGGGCCTGTGCCCTGAAGCCGGTGCCAGCCTGCTGCTGCCGCAGATCGTGGGCTACCCCAAGGCCGCCGAAAAGCTGATGCTGGGCGAGGCCTTCTACGCCGAAGAGGCGCTGGAAATGGGCTTGATCAACCGCATCGTGCCGCCGCATGAAGTCAACGCCTATGCGCAAGCGCAAGCTGCCAAGCTGGCCGCCAAGCCTGCGGCCTCGCTGCGCGTGACCAAGCAGTTGATGAATATGGCGCAAACCCAACTGGCGCCCGTGATGACCGAAGAGCTCAAGCACTTCGGCGCCTTGTTGCAAGGCCCTGCCGCCAAGGAAGCCATTAGCGCCGTGATGGAAAAGCGCAAACCCGACTTCTCCAAGTGCTGATCTGATGGCGGCGTGAGCAAGGCGAGCAACATGCCTGGCTCACGCGATAATGCGCTCCATAAAGCTTATCGGACAAGCTCCTTGTCCGTGCAGCCCAAAAAGGGAAGCATTCGGATGTCAGTCTGTGAATCTGGCCTGTGGCGCAAGTTGAGCCACATGGTGGCGTGGCTGTTGTACATGTTTGTGGGGCTGAGCATCTCTGCTCATGCGCAGCAGGCCGCGCCGCAGCGCATCACGGTTGTCGTGGACGACAACTACCCGCCCTATATGTTCCGGGATCATGCCGGGCGCCTGCAGGGCCTGCGCAAGGACGTCTGGGACCTGTGGGCCTCGCGTACGGGTATCCAGGTCAATCTGGTCGGCATGGATTGGGCCAAGGCGCAGGCGCAGATCCTGTCTGGTCAGGCCGATGTCATCGATACCCTCTTCGAGACACCGCAGCGCAAGGCGACCTATGACTTCGGCCCCGCATACAGCGACATCGAAGTCCCCATCTTCTTTCACGAAAGCATCGCGGGCATCGCGAATGCCGAGTCGCTCAAAGGCTTCACGATCGGCGTGAAGGAGGGCGACGCCTGTGTGGACTACCTCGTCAACCAGGGGCTGCAATCCTTTCGCAAGTACCCCAGCTATGAAGCCGTGATCGATGCGGCGGCGGTGGGCGAAGTGCGCGTGTTCTGCGAAGACAAGCCGCCAGCAACCTACTTCCTGGTGCTCAAGCAACTGGAGCGCCAGTTCCGCTCTTCGCCGCCCTTGTTCATCGGGCAGTTTCACTGGGCTGTGCGCAAGGGCGATGTGCTCACGCACAAGCTGGTTCAGGACGGCTTTGCGCGTATCTCCAGCGCCGAGATGCGTGAAGTGCGCGACCGGTGGATGGGCACGGCTGTCGAGGTGGCTGGCGTGCCTGCCTATTTGCGCTATGGCGCCTATACCTTGCTGGGCGTGGGTGGTGTGGCCTTGCTGCTCGGTGTGTGGAACATCGCCTTGCGCCGACGCGTGGCCCTGCGCACCAGCGAGCTGTCAGCCTCCTTGCGGCAATTGACGCAGGCCAAGCACGATGCCGAGCAAACGCTGACGCAGTTGCATGCGACCTTGGAGGCCATACCCGATTTGATGTTCGAGCTGGACCTGGACGGTCGCTATGTGGATGTCCGGGCCAGTCGGGCCGATCTGCTGGTGATGCCGCCCTCGCAACTGCTGGGGCGGCGTGTGCATGACGTCATGTCTGCCGATGCGGCTGATGGTGTGATGCAGGCCTTGCACGAAGCCGCTGAGCACGGTGCAGCCAACGGCACACAAATCTGCCTGGATCTGCCTTCGGGGCAGCGTTGGTTTGAACTGTCTGTTGCGCGCAAGCGCATGAGCGGCGGCCAGCGGGATTGTTTCATCATGCTCTCGCGCGATGTGACCGATCGCAAGCTGGTGGAGCAGGCCCTGGCGCGTCATGGCGACGAGCTGGAAAAGATCGTGCACGAGCGCTCGCGGCAGTTGGTGGAGGCGCGTGACGCATCGGAAAGCGCCAGCCAGGCCAAGAGCGAGTTCCTCTCGCGCATGAGCCATGAGTTGCGCACACCCATGAACGCGATCCTGGGTTTTGCTCAGCTCATCGACATGGATGCGGGCAGTTCACCGCGATCCAAATCTCATGTCCAGGAGATCTTGCGTGCCGGCAAGCATCTGCTGCATCTGATCAACGATGTGCTGGATCTGGAGCAGGTCGAAGCCGGACGGGTGACCTTGCATCCCGAACCGGTGGCGCTGAGTGATCTGGGGCGAGAAGTGATCGCGCTGATGCAGCCATTGGCCAATCAGCAACAGATCACCTTGAGCATGGGCAGCATGCACGGTCTGGCGGTGATGGCAGATGCCACGCGGGTCAGGCAGGTGGTGCTCAACCTGCTGTCCAACGCTGTCAAGTACAACCGCCCAGGCGGGCAGGTGTGGCTGGAGGCCGCAATACAGGGTGAGGGCGCCATCCGCGTCAGTGTGCGCGACACGGGGCCTGGTATCGCTGCGCGGCACCTCGATCAGCTGTTCCAGCCTTTCAACAGATTGGGTGCAGAGTCAGGGCAGATAGAGGGCTCAGGTATCGGGCTGAGCTTGTGCAGGCGATTGGCCGAGTTGATGCACGGCACCATGGGTGTTCTCAGCCAGGAGGGCGAGGGCAGTACCTTCTGGGTGGACCTGCCGCGAGCCATGTTGCCGATGGCTGTGGACAGCGAGTCGCTTTTGGCCACCTTCCAACCGGGCGACAGCGTGCCTGCTGCTGGCGCCACGCCATCGCCTCGCATGGCCACCCTGCTGTATGTGGAGGACAACCCGGCCAACTTGCAACTCATGTCCCAGATTGTGGCGCGCCACCAGGGCGTGCGTCTTCTGACGGCGCCTCTGGGCCGAGAAGGACTGGCTCAGGCCAGAAGCCGCCGCCCCGATCTCATCTTGCTGGACATCCACCTGCCCGATATAGACGGCTATGCGGTGCTGGGGCAGTTGCGCAGCGATCCCCAAACCCGGGCCACACCTGTCATCGCCGTGACGGCCAACGCCATGCCACTGGATGTGCAGCGCATCCGTGACGCCGGTTTTGACGATTACGTGCCCAAGCCCATCAAGGTCACGCACATCGACATGTTGTTGCACGAGCGGCTCGGGAGTTCTCTTGCCTGAGTCTGGCGCCGCTGACGTCGATGCTCAGGCCGGCCTGAGCGAAGCGGAGGCCCAGGCCCGCTGGCAACAACACGGCCCCAATGAGTTGCCTCAAGCCGGCAAGCGCACGGCCTGGCGCATCGCCCTTGAACTGGTGCGCGAGCCGATGTTGCGGCTGTTGCTGGTGGCCGGCGGCATCTACCTGGCTTTGGGGGATGTGGGCGAGGCTTGCATGTTGCTGGCTTTTGTCGCGCTGACTTTGGTGATCTCTTTTGTACAGGAGGCCCGCACCGAACGTGTTCTGGCAGCCCTGCGTGATTTGAGCAGCCCTCGGGCCTTGGTGATCCGCAATGGCGAGCGCAAGCGCATTGCCGGA
>NZ_SCTN01000052.1 GCF_004297345.1 Aquabacterium sp.
GCGGAAACCGTATTCCACCAGCGTGGTCTTGCGCGAGCGGTCGCCGTTGTACATGGCGCTGAGCTGGCCGATCATCACGTGGCTCTCGTCGAGGAACATGAGTGAATCGGAAGGCATGTAGTCCACCAGGGTAGGCGGCGGATCACCCGGCTTGGCACCCGACAAGTGCCGTGTGTAATTTTCGATGCCCTTACAGTGCCCCACCTCCTGCAGCATCTCCAGATCGAAGCGGGTGCGCTGCTCGACGCGCTGCGCCTCCACCAGCTTGCCATCGCCCACGAGTTGTTTGACGCGCTCGTTGAGCTCGGCCTTGATGCTCTCGATGGCCACCAGCACGCGCTCGCGCGGCGTGACGTAATGGCTGGATGGGTAGATCGTGAAGCGCGGGATCTTCTGGCGGACCTTGCCCGTGAGCGGGTCGAACAGCTGGATGCTGTCGATCTCGTCGTCGAACAGCTCGATGCGCACGGCCAGCTCGCTGTGTTCAGCCGGGAACACGTCGATGGTGTCACCGCGCACACGGAAGGTGCCGCGCCCGAACTCCATGTCGTTGCGCTTGTACTGCATGCGAATCAACTGCGCGATCACGTCACGCTGGCCGAGCTTGTCACCCACGCGGGCGATCAGCACCATCTGCATGTAGTCCTCGGGCTTGCCGATACCGTAGATGGCCGACACGGTCGCAACGATGACCACGTCACGGCGCTCCAGCAGGCTCTTGGTGGCGCTCAGCCGCATCTGCTCGATGGCCTCGTTGATGGCGCTGTCCTTCTCGATGAAGAGATCGCGCTGCGGAACGTAGGCCTCGGGCTGGTAGTAGTCGTAGTAACTGACGAAGTACTCGACCGCGTTGTTCGGGAAGAACTCGCGGAATTCGGCGTAGAGCTGTGCGGCCAGTGTCTTGTTGGGCGCAAACACGATGGCCGGGCGCCCTTGCCGGGCGATCACGTTGGCCATGGTGAAGGTCTTGCCCGAGCCGGTCACACCCAGCAGGGTCTGATAGGACAGGCCGTCTTCAATGCCCTCACACAGTTGCGCGATGGCCGTGGGCTGATCGCCCGCCGGGGGATAAGGCTGGTACAGCTCGAAAGGGGAATCGGGAAACTGCACGAACTGCCCGGCGCTGTGTTCGGTGCCGGCCAGCCCGGCGGTAACCACGCCTTCGAGCGCGATCACCGGCGCAATCACGGGAGATTGGGCACTTTTTGACGGGTGTGCGGCAGCGGAAAGATCAATCGGCTCAGACATCCGGGTCACAGTTCGATAAAATAAAGGGTTTGCCCGATTTGGCGAAGGTGGTCAAAAACCATTTTTAGCCGAGTTCGAGCTGTCGAATTTTCCAGCTTATCCCTTTTTCAGCTCTAACACCTCTGACCGGAGACTGCTTGCATGGCCTCGCTGTTCGCTGCCGTTGAAATGGCCCCCCGTGACCCCATCCTGGGCCTCAACGAACAATTCAATGCCGACCCCAACCCTAACAAGGTCAATCTGGGCGTGGGTGTCTACACCGACGACCAGGGCAAGCTGCCCCTGCTGAAGTGCGTGGCCGCTGCTGAAAAGCAGATGTCCGAGGCCCCCAAGGCCCGTGGCTACCTGCCCATCGACGGCATCGTGGCCTATGACAAGGCCGTGCAAGGCCTGGTGTTTGGTGCCGAGCACGCTGCCGTGAAGGCGGGCCGCATCGCCACGGCGCAGGCCATCGGCGGCACGGGCGGTTTGAAGCTGGGTGCCGACTTCCTCAAGCGCCTGAACCCGGATGCGCAAGTCCTGATCTCGGACCCGAGCTGGGAAAACCACCGCGCCCTGTTCGAGGCCGCCGGCTTCCCCGTGGACGTCTACCCCTATTACGACGCAGCCAACCGCGGCATCAACTTCGACGGCATGATCGCCAAGTTGAAGG
>NZ_SCTN01000385.1 GCF_004297345.1 Aquabacterium sp.
GTGCCGGCTTGACGCGAGCCCTGGATGGCGCGGCAGCCGACGTGCTGATGCGTGCCAGCGGTAAGGGCTTGCCCATCGTGGCAGTAGATGTGCCCAGCGGTGTATGGGGTGATACAGGTGAAGCCGCTGGCGCGGTGGCATCCCAGCTCACCGTGACGTTTTTTAGACTGAAGCCAGGGCACGCCTTGATGCCGGGGCGGGCTTTGTGTGGCGAGCTCGTGGTGGCGGATATTGGCATCCAGGCGGAGGTGCTGCCTGATCTGAAGGTGTTGGCCTACGACAATCAGCCCGCGCTATGGCGAGATGTCTGGCCCCACATGGATGCGGCGGGCCACAAATACCATCGCGGTCACGCCTTGATCTGGGGCGGGCCGGAAATGACTGGTGCCGCTCGTTTGGCTGCCCGATCATGTGCCCGCATTGGGTCTGGCTTGACCACGGTGTGCACGCCGCGCCGTGCCTGGCCGGTTTACGCAGCGTCGTTGGCGTGCATCATGGTGCACCCTTTGGACGGTGAGGCTGCAGCCAGTTGGCAGATGGGGCTGGAAGGCCTGTTGGATGATGATCGCTTGTCGGCCATGCTGATGGGGCCGGGCGCCTTGGGTGGCACCAATGCGGCGGGCATCCGCGGTGTGGTGCTGACCATGCTCGCCAGCGGGCGCCCGGTGGTGCTGGACGCTGACGCTATCTCCGCCTTTCATGAGGACCCGGCCTTGCTGTTTGCCGCCATCAAGGGGCACAGCCGCCCGGTGGTGCTGACCCCGCATGGTGGCGAATTCGTTCGCCTGTTCAAGGCACCTGAGGTGTCGGTGGCAGGCAGCAAGCTGGACAAGACTCGTGCGGCTGCCAGGCTCAGTGGCGCTGTGGTGCTCTTCAAAGGGGCCGATACGGTCATCGCGGCACCGGATGGGCGAGCGGCCATCAACCGCCATGCGCCATCGACCTTGGCCACCGCCGGCGCCGGGGATGTGCTGGCGGGCATGATCGTTGGCTTGCTGGCGCAAGGCATGCCGGCCTGGCAGGCCGCCTGTGCTGCCGCCTGGCTGCATGGCGATGCTGCTCAGGACTTTGGCCTGGGCTTGATCGCCGATGATTTACCGGATCTGATTCCGGGCGCCCTCAAGCGTCTGGCTGCATCGCATTGAACAGGGCAGGCCATGAAGGCCTGCGCCTTAGTTCATGCATGTACGGTTCTTGCCCGTGCGCTTGGCCTCGTACAGCGCCACGTCCGAGCGGTCCAGCGTGGCCTCGATGGGCTCACCCTTGCGGTAGAGCGTGACACCGGCCGAGAACGTGATGAACACCTTCTTGTCTTCATGCTCGAAGAACTCGGCACTCAAGGTGCGCTGCAGGCGCGTCAAGGTTTGCTGGGCTTCTTCCAGTCCCGTCGCAGGCAGCATCACGACGAATTCCTCGCCGCCATAGCGCGCCACCACATCGACCGGGCGCAGGCATTCACCTACGCGGCGTGACAGGAACTTCAAGGCCTCATCGCCAGTCTGGTGGCCCAGCGTGTCGTTGAGCTTCTTGAAGTTGTCCACGTCCAGCAGGCCCACAGCCAGCGTGGTGCCGTCGCGCTCCATCTTGGCCTGTTCGACCTCGAAGGCCCGCATCATGCCGCGGCGGTTGGCGATCTGGGTGAGCGGGTCGGTCGAGACCTCATCAGACAGCTTGCGAATCTCGTCTTCCAACTGACGCACGCGTTCGCTGAGCTCGCTGGCGCGGGCGTGCTCGTCATTCAAGCGCGTCTGGGTTTGCTGAACAACACCTTGAACCGCGCGGCTTTCTTCCACCAGTTCGCGCACCACACCGGTCAGGCTTTCCAGGCTGTCGGCCTGCCCGATGGTGTCGGCGTAACGCCCCAGATTGCTCTGGAAGCGGTCGGTTGTCATGCCCAGTTCGGCGATCTCTTGCAGCATCTGGTGTATCAACTGCTTGAGCGCCTGGCGTGCGGCCTCGCGCTCCTTCTTCAGCGCCAGCTGTTTCTCTCGGGTCTGCTCCAGCAGTTGCTGGATGTGGCGCACACCGCGGCTGTTGAGGCCTTCGTCAAGTTGATGGCGCATGGCTTGACACTGGCCTTGCACCCAGCTGTCGTCTTCCGACAGATCGGTCAGGCTGTCAGTCAAGGACAGGCACAGGTCCATCAACTGGTCAATCAGGTGATGGCGATGCTCGACGATGCGGCGGGCTTGTTCGCAAGCCTGGCTGATTTCGGTTTTGATTTGTGCGTACTGCGCTGGCGGGGTAGCCGTGTCACGCCCTTGATCCAGCGCCGAGCGCATGGCCTGATTGGCCTCGGTTGATTGCGCTTGCTGCGGGGGCAGTGCGGCTTCAATGGTGTCGGTGAGCTGGTCTATGGCGTGCAGCGCGAGTTGCGGCCAGGCAGATGCCTGAGCGCGATCGGGTGATGCGCTTGTCGCCTCATCGGCCGTGTCAGGTACTGGCGAGCTGGCCTGCACAGGTGCTGTCGACTCGGTTGCGGTGGTGGTCGATGTCGTCGCGATATCGCCTGCGTCGTCACCCTCCAGTGTGGCGTTGTCCAGCGTGTCGCTGTCCCAGCTGCCAACCAGTTGACTGAGCCGTTGATGCAGGCGATTGGCCGAGCTTTTACTGCCATCCAGTACACGCTTGAGGCTGTCTTTCTTGCGCGCCGCCGTCCACTGCCGGCCGCCTCGCTCCGCCCCTCTCAAGATTCGCGTGATCAGGGCTGACCATCGCTCGCCATCGTCGTTGTTCTGGCTGGCATCCTCACTTGCAGCGGGTTTGTCTGCAGGTTTGTCCGCCAGTGGCGAGACCACACCGCTCTCAGCCTCATAGGCTTGGCGGTAGTTGTCCGGTGTGGGTTCCAGTCGGTGCTCGGCCAGGCGCTTGAGCGCGGCCTTGGCCAGTTGAGCGGGTGTCGGCTCGGTAGGCGGGGTGGCCTTACTTGCAGGGGGCGTGGAGGTGCTTTTGGACGTGGCCATGGTTCAACGTGAGCCGCTGATCCGGTTGGCTGCCGGGTCGCTGCCCAGTGCGGCGCTGGAAATGCGAGGCAGTGTCTGGCCTGATCGGGTGTCAATCAGCCATTGTTCGACTTGCGCAGCCGGCATGGGGCGCGCAAACAGGAAACCCTGGCAGATGTGGCAGCCCAGGTTGTAGAGCACTTCCATCTGCGTCACGTTCTCGACGCCTTCAGCGATCACGCGCAGGCCCAATGCACGGGCCAGGGCGATGATGGCCGATACCACTGCGCCGCTTTGGGGCGTGTCACCCAGGTCTTGCACAAAGGACCGATCGATCTTCAGTTCGCTGATGGGCAGGGTGGTCAGGTAGGACAGTGAGGAGTAGCCTGTGCCGAAGTCGTCGATGGAGATCTCGGTGCCCAACTGGTTCAGACGATGCAGCGAAGGCACGACGCCTTGCAAATCCTTCATCAGGCCGGTTTCGGTGATTTCCAGTTCGATGGCACGCGGCTCGACTCCCAGGCGTGACAGGATGGATTCGATCTTCTCGACCAGGTCTGCCTGTTCGAACAAACGGCTGGGCAGGTTGACCGCGATAGACGCATCAAAGCCGAAGTTCTTTTCCCATTCCTTGGCTTGACGGGCCGCTTCTTCTATGGCCCACAGGCTCATCTCGTTGATCAGGCCGGTGGCCTCGGCCAACGGGATGAAATCACCCGGCGGGACCAATTGGCCTCCACGTTGCCAGCGCATCAGCGCTTCAGCGCCCACCATGCGGCTGGTGCGTACATCGATCTTGGGCTGGTAGTACAGCACCAGTTCCTTGCGCTCCAGGGCCTTGTGCAGGGCTGTGTCCAGGTCCAGGCGCACGCGGCCCTTGCTGGCCAGCAGTGGGTCATACAACTGGGCTGTATTGCGGCCTTGGGTCTTGGCCAGGTCCATGGCCACATCGGCATTGCGCAGCAGGTCGGCCACGTTCAGGCCATGGGCCGGGAACACGGCTACGCCCACCGATGCGGTGATGAAGCATTCCTGGCCGGCGGCGATCATGGGCTCGCGCAAGGCATCCAGGATGCGGCGGGCGGTGTCCATGGCCTCCTGGTCGTTGGCGACTTCGGGCAGCAGCACCACGAACTCATCTGCACCCAGGCGACCCACGGCTTCCAGCGTGCGGTGCGTGCGCTGGCCGGGGATGTCCATGCTGCCTTCCATCACCTGCTCCGAGTGGCGGACACAGGTGCGCAGGCGGCGCGAGACCTCGATCAGCAACTCGTCACCCGCATGGTGGCCGAGGTTCTCGTTGATGATCTTGAAACGGTCCAGGCCCACTTGCAGCATGGCCACACAGTGGTTGAGCCGCTTGGCATGCTCGATGGCACGCTCGCTGCGCCAGAACACCTGGCGGCGGTTGGGCAGGCCAGTGAGCGTGTCGAAGTTGGCGAGGTGCTTGATCTTGTCCTCGGCCACGCGGCGATCCGTGACGTCCTGCACGATGCCGGTATAGCCGATCAGATTGGCCTGTTCGTTGAACTCCGGTTCGGCTTCGACGTGGAGAATGCGCTGGCGACCGTCGGCCAGCGCGACTTGCACGTCATTGCACAACACGGTGCCATGGTGGATGACTTCACGCAGGACGCGTTGAAAGGCCTGGCGCTCTTCTGCCGGCATCATGCGCACGATCTGGCGCAGGCCCAGCCTGTCGTTGACGCCCATGCCGAACACGCGCAGCCCTTCGAGCGAGAAGGCAATGTCACCGACGCCTTTGCGCCAGTCAAAACTGCCCATGCGCGCCAGATCCTGGGCGCGTGCCAGCTTGGCCTTGCTGCGCTCCAGTTCGTAGCGGGTGCGCGAGGCACGCAGCAAATAGCGCAAACGGCCAGCCAGCAGGCTCCATTGCGTGCATTTCACGAAAAAGTCGGTGGCGCCGACTTCATAGGCGCGGGTGATCGAGGCCTCGTCGTCCAGACCCGTCAGCATCAGCACGGGCAGGGATTCGAAGCCGGGCAAGTGCCGCAGTTCCTGACAGGTCGAGAAACCGTCCAGGCCGGGCATCACGGCGTCCAGCACGACCACATCGGGCAGCAGATCGGCCATCAGTTGCAGGGCCTGCTCGCCGGAACTGGCCTCGGTGATGGCAAAGCCACGTTCACGCAGGGCAATCGAGGTCAGCAGAAGGTTGACTTCATCGTCATCGACCAGCAGCACCTTGGGCTGCTCGTCGCCTTTTTGCGCTGCCGTGAGGGCGTCAGTGCTCATGGCTCACGCCTCCAGCAACTGACGCAGGCCGTGAAGCACGCGGTCAGCCTCGATGGGGACCTCGCGGATACGTGAGCTCAAGTCTTCTCCTGTCTGGCGCCGGATCATGGTTTCAATTTCGGCACACATATGTGACAACTTGAGTGCGCCGATGCTGGCCGAGGACGACTTCAGTGTATGCGCAACATGCATGATGGCCGCGCTGTCGTTCATCTTGAATGCTTCGTCGAGCTGTGGCAACAGCCGGCCAACCGAGGTCTCGAAAGCCTTGGCAACGCGTTCGAGAAGGCGGTTGTCGCCGCGCGGATCCAGCTCACGCAGGCGGCGCAGGGCTTCGGCGTCAAAGATCTCGTCGTTGGCCGATGGCGTATTGGCGACCAGTGGGGCGGGCGTAGATACAACACTTGGCTGCGCGGCGGAGGGCGTGTTCGTGTCAGGCGTCAATGCCGCGGGCACGGTGGGCTCTGCGGCGTCTTGTGGCAACTCCCGCAGCGCCATGGGCACGGTAGATGGCTCGTCTTGCGCATCAAAGGCGGGCAGGTCCCCATGCAGGCCTTCAGGGTGGGTGTGTTCGATCAGTACCTTTTGCAACTGGCTTTGGCGGAAGGGCTTGGACAGGTAGTCGTCAAAGCCCAGATCCAGGAAGCGTTGCTCGTCACCTTCCAGCGCGTTGGCTGTCACGGCGATCACGGGCGTGTTGGAGGGCGTCTGGAACTTGAAGCGAGAAGTCGATCCGCGGCGGAACCAGGTCAGTGCTTCCACGCCGTCCATGCCGGGCATCTGGATGTCCATCAGGATCAGATCGAAGTTGAATTCGCCCAGCTTGCGCAGACCTTCAAGCGCCGAGCTGGCAACCTTCACATCACAACCCAGGCGGCGCAGCATCTGGCTGCAGACTTCCTGGTTGACGGAGTTGTCTTCCACCACCAGCACGCTCTTGCTGATGCGGATGGCCTCGTGCTGCACATCGCTGCCCAGTTCGGCCGAGATACCCAGGATGGCCTGACGCAGTTCGGCTTTGCGCAAGGGCTTGGCCACGAAGCGCTGGAAGCCAGCTTCCTGAGCCCGACGCACGTCGTCCGGTGAGGATACCGACGACAGCAGGATCATTTTGAGCTGCGCATAGCGGCCGCTGGTGCGCAAGGCTTCTGCCAGGCCCAGACCGTCCAGCTCGGGCATGTTCATGTCGACCAGGGCCAGTTCGAACTCGGCATCTTGCGTCGGGTTGGCCATCAGGATATCGAGGGCTTCGCGGCCATTGTTGGCTTGCGTCACCTTCATGCCCCAGGCGCTCAGCATGTTCTCGATCACCGTGCGGTTGGTGTCGTTGTCATCGACCACCAGCACGTTGAACGATGGCATTTCTGGCTCTTCCAGCATGGCCATGTCGACCTGGGTGTCGCCCACACGAACTGGCACGCGGAACACGAACTCGGAGCCCACGCCGGGCGCGCTGTGCGCCTCGATCTGGCCGCCCATGAGTTCGACAAGTTGCTTGGAGATGGCCAGACCCAGGCCGGTGCCGCCATAGCGACGGGCCATCCCACCGTTGGCCTGCACGAAGGCGCTGAAGAGGCGAGGAATGACGTCGGACGGAATGCCGATGCCGGTGTCGCGCACCATGAATTCCAGCTCCATGGCTGCGGCGCCTTCGGCCAGGTTGACCCCGCCAGATGCGCCACTCATGACGCCTCCGATGCCGCGTCGGATGTCCACCACCACTTCACCGTGTTCGGTGAATTTGATGGCATTGGCCACGAGGTTGGTCAGGATCTGGCGCAGGCGAAGCGGGTCACCGTGGATGACAGCGGGCAGGCCAGGTTGTTCACGGAAGCTCAGCTCCAGGCCCTTTTCGTGGGCGCGTGGTGCCATCAACTCCAGGGTGTCTTCGACCAGTGTGCGCAGCACGAAATCGCAGGTGGCCAGCTCCAGCTTGCCGGCTTCGATCTTGGCGAAGTCCAGGATGTCGTTGATGATCTCCAGCAGGCTTTCGCCCGAGCGGTACACGGCCTGGGCAAAGCGGCGTTGCTTGTCATTGAGCGGGGTGCCCAGCAGCAATTCCGTCATGCCCAGGATGCCATTCATGGGGGTGCGGATCTCATGGCTCATATTGGCCATGAACTGGCTCTTGGCCTGGCTGGCGGCTTCGGCCAGGTCACGGGCGCGCTGCAACTCCAACGCCTGGTTGTGGTCGTCCGTCACATCCGATACCAGGCCGTAGATACGAGACTGGCCATCGGGCAACAGGCGGGCACGGGTGCGATGGCGGATCCAGCGCAGCCCCTTGCCGGGCACGTCCAGGCGCAGCAGGGCGTCGCTGGCCTCGTTGGCCTTTTCGTGTTCTTCTTGCTGGGCGAAAAGGTGGCGGTCTTCGGGCACGATCATCTCGCGCACCCTGTTCGGGTTGGCGCGCATGTCGTCAGCGTTCATGCCCAGCAGCTCTTGCGTGCGAGGGCTGAGATAGAGGTAGTGCTCGCGGGCCTGGGTCGCCACGTAGACGGAGTCGTCCATGGACTCGACGAGCTCGCGGAAGCGGCGTTCCGACTCTTCCAGATCGGCTTGAGCTTGCCTGGAGGAGGTGATGTCCCGCACGAGAGAGATCAGCAGGCGAGGGCGGCCATTGCTATGGCGCAGTGCGAAGTGGCGTGCGTTGACCACGCGGTTGCCTGCCTCACCTTGCCAGGTGAAGTCGTGCTCCACCGTCTGGCCAGTTTCGATGGCCTGCTGCATGTAGGGGTTGGTCATGCCCAGCACGGACTTGCCCAGCGCATGCTCGATCGAGCGGCCCACGACGCGGTCGCGCTGCAGGTTGAACTCGATTTCGGTATAGCGGTTGATGGCCACCACATTGAGGTTGACCGGATCCAGCACGAACAGGCTCACAGGCAGGTTGCCCAGCAGGGCCTCCAGGAACTCGCGTTCCTGATCGCGGATGTGTTCTTGTGATTTGCGCTTGGTGATGTCGTTGAACAGGCAGACGTACTGGCTGCGGCCGCCCGTTTCATCCAGCATCTGGATGGCGTCGATCTCACCCCAGTAGCGGGTGATGCTCTGCGCGCCTTGGCGACCTGCCTCATACGACAGCCGAAACGGCACCCCGCGCGACAGGTGGTCTTCCAGTTCGACCACCGTGTTGCCATCGCTGACTTCCTGGCCCAGCAGCTCGGGCAGGCGTCGTCCGATCACGCGGTCTTCAGGCCAGCCGGTCAGTGCGACGAAAGCGCTGTTGATCCACTCGATGGTGCCGTTGCGGTCCGTGATGGCCACGCCGCTGCTGATGCGTGATGCAACCAGGGTCAAGCGGCTGAGGTGCTCGGCATTGGTGGCCATGTGGGCCAGGTTGGCGTCTCGCTGGGCCACAAAGCCGAGCTGGATGGCGGCGATATCGAGTACGGCGCTGCAGTCGGCCTGCGACGCCACAGGATCGTCGAATTCCAGCAAAGCCAGCGGCCAGCCTTCGATGGACACGGGCAGGGCCACCACACGGCGCGTGCCGGCATGGCGCCACGGGTAGTGGATGCCGGGCTCTCGGGGTAGGTCGGATGCCTGCGGCGAGAGTTTGCTCAAGGCTTCACCCAGAGGGCGCTCATCGCGGTGGGTGGCGGCAATGGTCGATACGTCGATCATGTCGTTGCCGTCAGAACCGGTGTCCATCCAGGGGCGCAGCAGGGCGGACTCGCCGTTCCAGCCCTCCACCCGCAGGCAGATCCAGGATTGGGCACCAAGGTGTTGTTGCAGGGCTTCGCCAACACGATGGAGGGCCTGCGCCAGGTTGGGGGCCGTATGGGCCGCTTCGGCGATCTGGCGGCTGAGTTGCAATTGCCGTTCAGCGTCAGAGAAGGTATCAGCCAGCGGCGGTTCCGAGGCTGGCACCGTGGCCGTGGCGACGGCGTCGGCCGAAAGTTGGCTGGCTTGGGGCGGCTGGGTGCTGCTGGGTTGATCGGCAGCAGGGCGCAGAGGGCGGCGTGCCAGCACGCCGATGCCTGTTGAAGCCAGAACGGTCAAAGTCAGCCCCAGGCCGCTGAGGCCCCAGTTCCAGGTCGCGGCAGCAATGGCTGCCATGGCCAGAAGGAGCATCGTCACGGTCCACGGATTACGCTTTGAATACGGCTTGTGTGGCATTGCCAGGAAATTCCTTGGGAAAGTCACTCAGTTGCCACTAGAAAATACACGGGCATACTGTGACCTTCGTCAGATATTTCACGAACTTTACAGGCTACGTGGAAACTTCAACCAGCAGAAGAAACCCCTTGCAAGCCTCCTTACAATGGTTTGGATGCGCAGCGACGTAGATTTTTCAACCCCGCTCGAATCAGGTTTTCGGCAATCGAAGACCTGGTTTTGGCGCTGGGCGCTGGGCGGCATGGCCATGGTGCTGGTATTGGCGCTGATCGGCGCGCCGATCTGGGTTTTTGCGCTCGCGGTGATCACCTGGTGTATTGCCGGTGCGGTGTGGTTTCAAAGCGACGCGGTGGCGATTTTGCGTCAAATCAGTGACGCAAACGTCAATTCCACCCAGGCGAATGAATGCCTGGCCTGGCAAAACTGGATCAGCGGTTGGTATTGGGAGACCGATGCCCGCGGCCAATTGCAGGTGTTCAAGCAAGGTGGCGTGTTGCCGCAAGGGATTTCCATTAACTGGATGGAGTTGTCCGAATATGTAAGGCAATATCCTGCCTTGCTGTCATGGTGGGGCGTTGATGACGATGCGCAGGCCGATTCTGGTCGTCTGGCTTATTGCCTGGATCAGAAAGTCGCTTGGGGTGGCGTGCTGAGTTTGCCCTGGCCCAAGGGGCTTCGTGGCGTGAGTGTGGATGGGGCAGGTTGGCGTTGCGCGATGTCCGGCGAGCCTCGCTGGGATGCGCGTGGCGGCTTCCTCGGATTCCGCGGCGTGATGCAGATGCTGGCGCCTGTGCCTGCCTGCGCAGCGGCCTCCGAAGCCTCGCTGGCCTTGTCCAAGGCTGAGGCTGATCTGGCCGCTCAAAATGCCCAGATGCGAGAGGCCGAGCAGGAGGTGCTGCGCTACGCTTTGTCGCACGACCTGCGAGCGCCGTTGCGCGTGGTCGAGGGCTTCACGCGCATCGTCAAGGAAGATTACGGCTCGGCGATGGACAAGCTGGGCAATGACCACCTGGAGCGTGTGCTGACGGCGGCGGCGCGCATGAACGGCATGATCGATGCCATCCTGGCGCAAGCCCAGTTGGCAGCAGAGCCTTTGCAGCGCGTGGCGATTGACTTGTCCGCGCTGGCCCGTGATATTGGTGCCGAACAATGTCCGGCTGCGTCGGTCAATGGCCGTGCGCTGGCGCAGTTGATTGTGGCAGATGGCCTGACCGTCGAGGCTGATCCGGTACTGGTCCATCGCGTGATGGAGAACTTGATCAGCAATGCCCTGAAGTACAGCGGCAAGGTCGAGGCGCCGCGCGTGGAGGTTGGGGTCATGCCCGCGACCAATCCGGCTGTTTTCTATGTACGTGACAACGGCGCGGGCTTTGACATGCAGCACGCTGACAAGCTGTTTGGCATGTTCCAGCGCCTGCACAGTGCCAAGGAGTTCCCCGGCACGGGCGTGGGCTTGGCCGGTGTTCAGAACATCGTGCGCCGTCACGGGGGGCGCATCTGGGCAGAGGCCAAATTGGGCGAGGGTGCTTGCTTTTACTTCACCTTGATGGACACGGTGGAGGCGCAGCAACGCGCTTCGCGTTCAAGCTGAGCCGAGGCTGGCCAGCACTTCTTGCGCGCCAAGCAGGCGCTCGCACTGGGCTTCCAGGCTGCGGCCCTCTTGTTGGGCTTGCAGCGAGAGCTTGTCCATGGCGCCACGACGATCCAGTGAATTGCGATGCATGACGATCCCTATGGCCAAGGCCACGGTTTGCGTCAGTGGATCGGCCGCCGCGGTTGAGGGGGCCAACGTGGGTGTTGACGTAAGCACTGGCGTAGCGGAGGGCTGCTCGATGGCCGGTGCTGGTGTCTGCGCTGTGGGCTCGGCGGATTGAGCCACCAGGGAATTTGCTTTGGCGCGGTTGGCAAAGGCTGCCTCCACGGCGGGCACGATCTGCTGAATATCCAGCGGCTTGACCAGGTAGGTCAGTGCGCCGAGTTCCTTGACCTGCTTGATGGTGGCTTCATCGGCAAACGCCGACAGGAACATGAAGGGGATCTGGCAATACTCGCGCAGATACGCGGCCACATCAAAACCGGACTTGCCTTCCATTCGGATATCAAGCAGTGCCAGTTCGGGCTTGTGCTGTCGGGCCAGCAAGATGGCATCGTCGCCATTGTCGGCATCGATGACTTCGTAGCCTGCCTGGGCCAGGCCATGGGTCAACGTGGCCAATACCAGCCTGTCGTCATCCACTACCAGAATCTTGCCTTTTTGATTCACGCCCATGTCCTTTTAGGGTACTTGCCCAGCTTGCGTACGACCCGCTTGTGGCCAGCACCTCTCACCCGATGCTCATTTTTAGTGCGAGGGGCTATTGTGGCCAAAGAGCGATCTGCTGACCAGTAGGCTCACCCAATACATGGGGGGGTGGTATCAAATTGATACCCGGTGGTGTCAGATCCACCTGAGTCAATACTTCTGTGCCTTCCTGTTTCAAAGCCAGTTTGGCGCTGCGTCTTGGCAGCAACGCGCGCACCAGTCCCAGCCCTGAAACACCGCCAGGAACCCGATCAACATTGAAGCCTGGTGGCAATTGCCCCGGGCCGCGGATGAGGATGGACACGCCTTGTTCGCTGGATTGCAGGGTGCACACAATGGCCGAGGTGCCGGCACCGTGTTTGTGGGCATTTGTCAACAGTTCATTGAGACACAGCGCGATCGGGATGGATTCGGCCTCCGGTAATTGCCAGTCGCCGGCGTGCGTGCCGGCCATATCGAGGGTGATAGGGCGACCAAAGGTGCGCTGTACAGAGGCCGCAATCGCTTCGACCACTGCCTTGAGGCGCAGGGGGCCGCCCGCGCCAACCTGCAGGCCGTAAACCTGGGCAATGGCCTGCACCTGGCCGACCACCTCCGAGATCGCGGGCGCAACCTCAGGCTTGCGCATGGCGATCTGCTGGAGCAGGCCAGCCACGCCTTGCAGGTTGTTCTTGATACGGTGGTGCACTTCCTTGACCAGCATCTCGCGCTGGGCAATGGCGGCATCCAGGCGAGCCTGTTCAGCCGCGCGTTGCTCGGTGATGTCCGATGCGACGACCAGCAGTTGATCGGCGACTTCTCCTTCGCGGTACAGCGGCAGGTAGTTGACGTCCCAGAACTGTTGGGCGCCCTTGTGCGGCCGGCTGTATTCGCGATGCACGGTCTGGCCGCTGTCCAGTGCCAGTTGCATGTCGGCACGCAGCAGGCGGGCGCGGTCGGCGTCGTACAAGGCTTCTGGCGGTTTGCCTAGCGCTTTGGCTGGCTCGATATTCATGTAGCTTGACGCGGCCTGGTTGGCTTGCACCAGCGTGAGTTGCTTGGCGTCGATCAGGTGGATGGCCATGGGCGCCATTTCGATGATGCGCTGCAGGCGGGCCTGGGCTTCAGCAGATTGGGCTTCGGCCTCTCGGCGGCGGTCGATGTCGAGCAGGGCGTAGGTGATGTGGCGGCGGTTGCCTTCACCCAGCGTGACCACGGCGTTGCCCACGACCCAGAAGACGCGACCGTCTCGGCCCACGACCTGGCATTCGAAGGTATGCGATTGGCCGTCCAGCAAATCGTCGAGGTAGTCGGTCAGGCGGAAGGGGTGGTCCAGATCGGGTGTGGCCACGGTGGCCAGCGGCTGCCCGACGAAATCGGCCAGATCGCCTGCGAACATGCGGCGTGCCGAGCGGTTCATCCAGGCGATGCCGTGCTCGTCCAGTGTGACGATGCCGACGAAGACAGAATCCAGGATGGCGCGGGTGCGATCGGCCTGTAAGGTCAGGCGCTGTTCGGCGCGGTGGCGGTCGTCCACATTCACGAAGGAGGCAATGAAGCCCTCTTCGGGGCGTTGCGGATCGACCAGGCGCAGCGACACATCGGCCCACAGCACGCGGCCCTTGCGGTTGCGCAGTGCGCGTTCACCTTGCCAGTGGCCCAGGCTACGCAGCATGCCGGTGATGTCCGGGTCGGTGGCGTTGTCCACATCCAGGGCATACACGCTGATCAGCGGGCGGCCTGTGAGATTGGCAGCGTCTTCGCCAATGAGGTGGGAGAGAGCCGGGTTGGCGCTTTGGATCAGGCCGTCCTTGACGAAGGCGATGCCCACGCCTGAGAGCGTGAACATCAGATCGCGGTCTCGGCCCAGGGATTCGAGCTGGGCTTGCTGGGTGCGGATGCGGCTGATGTCTGACAGCACGGCGATCACTTCCAGCGGATCATTCGACAGGCCGATGCGGCGCACGGACAGCGTGTACCAGCGCGTCGTGTTGCCGGGGATGACGATCTCCAGTTCGCTTTCGAACTGTTCGGACTTCATCAACTCGGTGGCGGTTTCCGTGACCACACGGTCGATGCGCGGGTCGGCACCCAGCAGCACTTCCAGGCCCTGGCCGGCCATCGAGCCCGGCGTGAGGCCGAGCATGCGCTCGAAGCGGCGGTTGCAGCGCAGCAGCACGTTGTCGCGGAAGTAGGCGATGCCGGCGGGCGTGCTTTCCAGAATCGTGCTGAGTTCGTGCAGCAACTGGGCCTGGTCGGGCAGCGGCGCGGCGTCGGCATCCGACGTGATGGTGCTGATGGGGGTTGGCGCGGCAGGTGCTGCCGTGACCGGGATGCTGTCCTTGATGGCGCACAGGAAGCGGCGTGGCGCGTCCTGATTGGGTTGCGCCTGCGTCCAGATTTGGCTGCGCAGGTGCACAGGTGACGACGCCTGCCGAGGCTGGATCACCTGGTTCTGGATGGGGCCGTCTTCAGGGCCGAGGGCCAGCAGGGTCAGAGGGGAGTCCCACCCGCACAGCCTTTGCAGGGCCTGGGGCGTGTCCGACAAGGCGCTGCCCGGCGGGATGGCATAGCCCAGCATGGCGCTCAGCGCGGAGTTGGCGCGCAGCACGCGGCCATGCTCGTTGAATTCGATCAGGGCCAGGGGCACCAGATCAAACCAGGCGTCCTCTACATGCAAGGGCGAAGGGGCTGCCATGTCGGGAGTCAGGTCTCAGGCCTTGGGTTGCACAACGCTCACGCCAGGCATTTTGGCAGAGTAATCCTTGGGCAGCTTGGACAGGCCGGCGGCCAGTTTGCGTGCCATCTCTTTATAGAGGCCAGCCACTTTGCTGTCGGGTTCGGCCACCAGCGTGGGCTGGCCGCTGTCGGCTTGCAGGCGTATCTTGAGGTCCAGCGGCATGGAGCCCAACAGCGGCACGTTGAAGTCGGCTGCCATGCGCTTGCCGCCGTCCTGGCCGAAGATGTGTTCTTCGTGGCCGCAGTTCGGGCAGCAAAACACGGCCATGTTCTCGACGATGCCCAGTACGGGCACGCTGACCTTCTCGAACATCTGCAGGCCCTTGCGGGCGTCCAGCAAGGCGATGTCCTGCGGCGTCGTGACGATCACGGCGGCGGTCAGCGGTGAGCGTTGGCTGATGCTGAGGTGGATGTCGCCAGTGCCGGGAGGCATGTCGACGATGAGGTAGTCCAGCGGCTGATCGGGCTCGCCCCAGTTGGACAGACGCAGCAACTGGTCAAAGGCCTGGCTGGCCATGGGGCCGCGCCAGATGGTGGCGGCCTGGTTTTCGACCAGCAGGCCCATCGACATCATCTGCATGCCGAAGTTGATGGGCGGCGTGATGGTCTTGCCGTCCGGGCTGGGCGGCTTGCCGCTGATGCCCATCATCAAGGGCTGGCTGGGGCCGTAGATGTCGGCGTCCAGCATGCCGACGCGGGCGCCTTCTGCAGCCAGGGCCAGCGCGAGGTTGACGGCTGTGGTGCTCTTGCCGACGCCGCCTTTGCCGGAGGCCACGGCGACCACGTTCTTCACGCCAGGCAGCAGCGCCTGGCCGCGTGAAGCCGCATGTGTCTGGATCTGGGTGGACCAGTTGACCTGTACGTCGCGGATGCCCTCGACCTGGCTCAGTGCGGCCTTCACCAGTTCGGTGTAGGCCGGCCATTGCGAGGTAGCAGGGTAGCCCAGGGCGATATCGACCACGGCCACGCCATCTTGCACCTTCAAGGACTTCAGATGGCGGGAGGAGACCCAGTCCTGCCCGGTGAGCGGATCGGCCACAGTGGCCAGGGCGGTTTGGGCGGCGGATTCGATGGGGGACAGGGCGGCGGTCATGCTGGACAACGAAGCAGGTGAACCTGACGGGGATCTGGGCTTGAAAAAGGACCGGAACACGGTGGAAAACGCTTGTAAACGGTCAAAGAACGGTCAAACCGGGCAGTCTAGTGCACGGGGCTTGCAGTGTGGCATGGCAGGCAGCCTAAAATCTGAGATTCCCCTGAAACGTCCGAGGCCCCATGATCGGACCGTCCCACCAGAACATCACCATGCCACGCCAGCTTTTTGTCACCACCGCGCTGCCCTATGCCAATGGCCATTTCCACATTGGCCACATCATGGAGTACATCCAGGCCGATATCTGGGTGCGGTTCCAGCGCATGCAGGGGCATCAGGTGCACTTCGTGGGCGCGGATGACGCGCACGGTGCGCCCATCATGATCGCCGCCGAAAAGGCCGGCAAGACGCCGCAACAGTTCGTGGCCGACATCGCCGCCGGCCGCAAGCCTTATCTGGACGGTTTCCACATCAGTTTCGATCATTGGTCTTCCACGGACAGCCCGGAGAACCACGAGCTGGCGCAATCCATCTACCGCGCCCTGCGCGACCAGGGCCTGATCGAAGTGCGCCCGATCGAGCAGTTCTTCGACCCCGAGAAGAGCATGTTCCTGCCGGACCGCTTCATCAAGGGTGAATGCCCCAAGTGTGGCGCCAAGGACCAATACGGCGATTCGTGCGAGGTGTGCGGTGCCGTCTATTCGCCCACCGAAGTCAAGAACCCGTACTCGGCACTGAGCGGTGCCACGCCCGTTCTCAAGACCAGCGACCACTACTTCTTCAAGTTGTCCGATCCGCGTTGCTTCAACTTCCTGGAGAACTGGACGCAGGACGGCAAGCTGCAATCCGAAGTGGCCAACAAGATCAAGGAATGGTTCACCAAGGACGAAGAAGGCAAGGGCGGCCTGGGCGACTGGGACATCAGCCGTGATGCGCCTTACTTCGGCATCGAGATCCCTGATGCGCCGGGCAAGTATTTCTACGTGTGGCTGGATGCGCCCGTGGGCTACCTGGCTTCGCTCAAGAGCTATTTCGAGGCTGGCGGCCCCAAGGCCCGCTATGGCGAAACCCGCAGCTTCGAGCAGTTCATTGCCGACCCGGCCGTGGAGCAGGTGCACTTCATTGGCAAGGACATCACCTACTTCCACACCCTGTTCTGGCCCGCGATGCTGCAGTTCAGCGGCCGCAAGCTGCCCAACCAGATCAATGTGCACGGCTTCATGACCGTGAACAACGGCGAGAAGATGAGCAAGAGCCGTGGCACCGGCCTGGATCCGCTCAAGTACCTGAGCCTGGGCATGAACGCCGAGTGGTTGCGTTACTACATCGCCGCCAAGCTCAATGCCCGCGTGGAAGATGTCGACTTCAACAAGGACGACTTCATGGCCCGGGTCAACAGCGACCTGATCGGCAAGTACATCAACATCGCCAGCCGCGCGGCCGGTTTCATTGCCAAGCGCTTTGCAGGCCAGTTGACTGCTGCCATCGGCGATGACGGCCAGACGCTGCTCAAAGCCCTGCAGGCCGGCCAGCCCGCCATCGTCGACCTGTATGAACAGCGCGACATGGGCAAGGTGCTGCGCGAGATCATGTTGCTGGCCGACCGCGTGAACGAGTACGTGGACGCCAACAAGCCTTGGGAGCTGGCCAAGCAGGAGGGGCAGGACGCTCGTCTGCAAGAGGTCTGCACGGTGTGCATCGAGGCGTTCCGCCTGTTGAGCCTGTACCTCAAGCCCGTGTTGCCCGCGCTGGCGGCCAATGTGGAAGCCTTCCTGAAGATCGCGCCGATGACGTTTGGCGATTCGGGCAAGCTGCTGGGCGCTCACGTGATCGGCGAATACAAGCACCTGATGCAGCGCGTGGATCCGAAGATGCTCGAAGCCTTGTTCGAGCCGCCTCCTGCGCCTGTAGTCGAAGCCCCGAAGCCTGGTGGAGAAGACATTGCTGACACCATCACCATCGACGACTTCGTCAAGGTGGACCTGCGCATCGCCAAGATCGTGAACGCCGAGCACGTGGAAGGCAGCACCAAGCTGCTGCGCCTGACGCTGGATGTGGGCGAGGGCCGCACGCGTAATGTGTTCAGCGGCATCAAGGAAGCCTACAAGCCTGAAGACCTGATCGGCAAGCACACCGTGATGGTGGCCAACCTGGCACCTCGCAAGATGAAGTTCGGTGTCAGCGAAGGCATGGTGCTGGCGGCTTCTCATGCCGATGAGAAGGGCACGCCGGGCATTTACGTGCTGGAGCCGTTGGCGGGTGCGCAACCTGGCATGCGGATTCGCTGATCGCGGGCCTTGCCCCGCGACGGATCATGAAGCGCGAGATCAGGGCATCTCCACGATCACACTGAGTACATGCAGTGCGAGCAAGGTGGCTGATGCCGATCTCGCCAGGGCCGGCGCTTGCCCGGATGGCAGGTAGCGCCGCGCGACTGGTCTGAGTTGGCGATACAGATCGCGGATCTCTTGCTGGATCGCCGCGGCTTGCGCCGAGGGCTGCGCGTCGGCTGGCGCATGTCGCCATACCCAGGCCAGGCGCCGCAGCCCTGTCGCCCAGCCTTTGATCCAGGGGCTCAAATCGGGCCGATGTGCTTGTTGCGCATCGCAGGTTTCCAGCGCCACTTCGCTGAGGTTGTGGCTGATGTGCTCAAGGGCCGCATCCAGCGCCGCCACCCATCTTTGTTGCGGCGTGGTGGTCACGGAGATGCGTGCGCGAGGGCGGGCCGGGGGCAGGGGGCTGGGCACACCTGATGCGGCTTCTCGCGCCAATTGGTCTCCCCGGTGCGCTTTGGTCTGGGTGTCCAGCCACAGGCCGTGGTGTTTGACCAGGCCTTGAGCGATGTCCAGCACCGCCTGGGCATGGCCGTCGATCAACTCGATCTCCAGTTCATGAACCGGCACGCTTCGGTCGCCAGCGGCAATCAGCCCCAGGTCCAGCGCGATTTCGACGCGCCCGGCGCGTTCAGGATGGATCGCCTCGTTGCTGGCCTGCGCACGCAAGCGCTGCATGTCGGTTCGGTACAACTGGATCAGGCCCAGATGCGCGCCTTCGGGGTCGGCATCGGGCTGCCAGCCCAGGTCGCGCATCAGTGCCTGGCGAACCGCTTCAGGCTGGTGCAAGGACAGATCGGGCAGGATGGTCTCGTCAGGCGCAAAGGCACGGGCGGCCTGATTGTCCTCAAGCCGCGTCATGGCGTTGGCGCCGGCTGCTTTGAGCGTCTGCACCCAGTCCTCGTCTTCCTGGCGAACGCGCAGGGCCGCGCGGGCCTTGGCCAGCTTGCGATCAGGTGTGTCGAAATAGGCCGCCTGAAGCTTTTGAGCGGGCGCCAGGCCTGCGGGCAAGCGTGCCAGTTCGGCCTTCACGGCGGCCAAAGCACCTTGCGGAATCTGGAATTTCAGTTCAATTTCCTGCATAGGCGCCATTGTCGGGCCACCGAAATACGCTGACGAGCCGCTTGGGCCGATAAAATGCGCGTTTTCGCATCTCATCACCGAGCTTCAAGCCATGCCGCTTTTCTGGAAACCTTACAAGTCCGACGTGACGCAGTTCATCGACAGCCTGAAGTCGCGCGATCCCCAGCTTGAAGAGCGCCAGCGCCAAGGCCGCGCCCTGTTGTGGGACAAGGACCTCAACCGCGACGACCAGAAGGGCTTCCGCGAAGCCAAGGTCGATCAAAAGCCTTACGTCTACTCGACCAAGGCCTGAGTGCCCGAGGTTGATCGGTGACTCAGGACGTCATGGCCGCCGACGAAGGCGGCCTGCCACCGAGCGAGCTTGACGAGCAGGGCTTGCCCGACATCGTTGACCGTGTGGCGCTGGCACGCCTGTACGGCGAACCTTTGTTCGCCATGCCCACCGATCTCTACATACCGCCAGATGCCCTGGAAGTCTTTCTGGAGACCTTCCAAGGCCCTCTGGACTTGCTGCTCTACCTGATCCGCAAGCAGAACTTCAACATCATGGACATCCCTCTGGCGGATGTCACCCGGCAGTATCTGGCCTACGTGGAGCAGATCCGCAAGAGCAACCTGGAGCTGGCCTCCGAGTACCTGCTGATGGCAGCCATGCTCATCGAGATCAAGTCCCGGATGCTGCTGCCCCCGAAGAAGACGGAAGAGGGCGAGGAACCCGAAGACCCGCGCGCCGAGCTGGTTCGCCGTCTGATCGAGTACGAGCAGATGAAGCTGGCCGCCGCGCGCCTGGATCAGCTGCCCCTGCTGGGGCGGGACTTCCTGCGCGTGGAGATCCACAACGATCCTTCCGTGCACGTGCGCCATCCTGATGTCGCGCTGGCCGATTTGCGCGAAGCCTGGATGGACATCCTGCAGCGCGCGCGCCTCAACAAGCACCACACGATCACCCGTGAAGAGCTGTCCGTGCGTGAGTTCATGAGCAATGTCCTGCGAACCTTGCAGGGCAAGCGTTTTGTGGAGTTCGAAGACCTGTTCGACCCGACGCGTGGCACCCAGGTTGTGGTTGTGACCTTCATCGCCATGCTGGAGCTGGCCCGCGAACGCCTGCTGGAGATCACCCAGGCAGAGGCGTTTGCGCCAGTCTATGTGCGCCTGGCTTACCAGCCTGCCTGAGTGCGTCAAGCGCAGGGCCACGTTGGCCCCGCCAATCGAGGGTTTCCCAGCAATATTTTGCGCACGAAGGCAAGGGACCGCCTAGAATCGCGCCACTTCAGGCTCCCGCTTCGCTGAGGACCATACAAGATGAGCACTCCCGCCGTACCTGATCGCAAGCCCATGACCCTGCATCGCCTGCGCGACATGCACGCCAAGGGCGAAAAAATCACCATGCTGACCGCCTACGATGCGACCTTTGCGCGCCTGGTGGACGATGCCGGTGTG
>NZ_SCTN01000386.1 GCF_004297345.1 Aquabacterium sp.
CTTGCATGGTGGTGCCACTCAAAGCCATCATGCGGACACGAGGTGTCCTGATCATCGAGCCCGTCAAAGACCGTTTGCCCAGTCCGGAACAGCGGCAACTGCTGGAGACTTGTGCATCCTTGTTGGCGATCTCCCTGGAACGTATTCACTACATAGAAGTGGCGCAAGCCAGCACCGTTCAGATCGAATCTGAACGCTTGCGTAATTCGTTGCTGTCGGCCATTTCGCATGATTTGAGAACCCCCCTGGCGTCCTTGGTCGGGCTGGCGGATACGCTGGAGCTGACCAGCCCGGCGCCAACCGAACAGCAAATGCTGATCGGCCGGGCTATCCGGCAATCTGCTGTGCGCATGAGTGCCTTGGTGAGCAACTTGCTGGACATGGCTCGCCTGGAGGCAGGGGCTGTTCAACTGAACAGGCAGTGGCTGCCACTGGAGGAGGTTGTGGGGAGTGCTTTAGCTCAGTGCGACGCACAGCTTGGCCAAAGGCCTGTTAGCGTAGATCTGGCCGGCAACTTGCCACTGCTGCATCTCGATGCGGTGCTGTTTGAGCGCGTTCTCGTGAACTTGCTGGAGAACGCAGCCAAGTACACACCAGAAGGTACGCCGATCGGGATCAGGGCGCGAGCCGGGAGTGGCCAGGTCGTGATCAACGTCGAAGATGGCGGACCGGGCTTGCCACCGGGCAAAGAGGCGTCCATCTTCGAGAAATTCGAGCGAGGCAACAAAGAGAGTGCCACCCCCGGTGTGGGCCTGGGCCTGGCTATCTGTCGGGCAATCGTGCAGGCCCATGGCGGCGCGATCACCGGGACCAATCGCGAAGAAGGCGGCGCACGCTTTACCATTACCCTGCCTCAGGGGCTGCCGCCCTCCGATGATGGCAGCGAATTGTTGACACAAGCGTAATGCAGGGCATCTCCATGGGTGACATCCACGCTCGGGTTCTGATCGTCGAAGACGAGGTCGATATCCGTCGATTTGTTCGCCTCACGCTGGAGTCGGAAGGTTGTGAGGTCTTCGAAGCCGATTGTGCGAAACGCGCATTGATCGAAGCTGGCACCCGGCGCCCAGACGTGATCGTGCTGGACCTGGGGCTGCCGGATGGGGATGGCGTGGAACTGATCCGTGAGATCCGGACCTGGTCACCCGTACCCATCGTGGTGCTGTCTGCCAGAAGCAGTGAGGGCGACAAGATCCTGGCGCTGGATGCTGGCGCCGACGACTACCTGGTCAAACCTTTTGGTGCGGGTGAATTGATGGCCCGCATGAGGGCTCAGTTCAGGCGGCATCTTCATCAGACACCATCAGGAGAAACCGAAATCCGGTTTGGAGAGATCCGTGTGGACCTGCTCAACCGCCTTGTCGAGCGACAAGGTGAGCCGATTCATCTGACACCCATCGAGTACAAGCTGCTGACACACCTTGCCAAGCAGCCAGATCGAGTTGTCACACATCATCAACTGCTGAAAGCCGTCTGGGGGCCAGGGCATGACGAAGACATGCACTATGTCAGAGTGCACATGGCCAATTTACGTAAGAAGGTCGAACTTGATCCATCCAAGCCTCAGCATCTGTTGACTGAGGCGGGGATTGGCTATCGCTTTGTGAGGCCGAGGGGGTGAATTGCGTAGACCACCAATCGCACATTAGCGAATCTCAAGCAATTCACTGGGTTGCTTCGACCAACTTCTCCAGTAAGCCCTACTAGCCCATAACCGGGAGCCAGCACGCTGGCTCCTGCTTAAGCTCATCTCATCTGTTCATGGCGTACCTTTTTTGGACGCCGCGCTGAGCTTGATCTGAATGGCATGACAAATAAATGTGGCGCAACTGCGCACTTGCCTTTGGCGCGGTAATGAAGTTTGCGAGAAATGTGGCGTAACTCCTCAGTCGAGGTCATATAAATCAATGACTTAGCGTTGCTGAGTTGTTGTGCCAAGAAATGCTTGAAATTTGTCGCCTTGCGCCATGATTTGGTTTTTCCAGACCAAGCGTTTGCACGCGTTTTTGTTGAAGTGGCGCCTCCAATTGCCTTATCCCAGCGCAACTTTTGGTTAAGTGCTCACATACACCTGGCGCCCTTTTTCATTGGTAAATCAATGATTGGCCTTGCAGTGGCTTACAGCGGCATGCATTGACAGCCACTAGATGGTGGGGGGAGAAAGCAGATGCTCCCCCAGTCGCAGTTACTCCGCCTGTGATCGATATCGACAGGCAATTTCAGCCGATTAATGGGCCTGAGGATCTTCATCCTATCGAGTTGAGTTGTGTCTCCGTGCCAGTAGACGACGAGCGCGCCTGCACGGCCAAGATGAAGCACAATGACCTCCAAAGTCAAGACGGAAAGGTGCATGGGCGATTTCGTAAATCGCCAGCAAGCCGTGCCTACCCATCTGACGCTGGAAATTCAAAACTGGCGCTGAATGCGCATTAAGGGAGGAAGATGGCACTCGTCATTAAGAAATGGTATGCCGCCAATACCGCTAACGAAAAGGGCAATTACGTGCATCTGGTCGGTCGCGAAGCCGGGCTCTTTGCATGGATTCTTTCGGTGCTCAGGCTAGATCCGACCACCGAGATCGAAATCAAGAACGATCTACTTGTGTTCACATCGTCTTCACTGTCTGGGCACACCACCCGCGTGATTCCGATGCGATCGCTGACCTCTGCGTTCTACGGGTACGAGAAGCCCTGGAAGGAGGCCATCTTGATCACTGTTTTGTTGGCGCCTTTTGTTATTGGCTTTGTGATCGGTCCCTTGTACTACTTTCTCAACAAGACCTTGGCCATCGGTGTTGTTGAGGGTTCTGGTTGGACAGGTGGCTTTGCCTTTAAGCGCTCCGTCATCGAAGGCCAAAACATTGATGAGAAGCAGGCTCAGAAGGTGATCGAAATTGTGCGAGACATCATCGAGCGCAAGACGACCTAAGGTGCGTCTTTGAACACCTGATTGAATTGGTAATCCAGCACATGAGTTACGACTACAGTTCAGAGTCGAAGCAGCTTGAGTTGCCCAACCCCTACCGGGTCCAGAACTCGCTGCTGTGGATCAGTGGCGCGGTGATGCTTTTGGGCGGGCTCATCTGCCTGTGGTGGGGGCGCCAGGATCTCTCGCAGGCCCATGCTGTGGACGGAACGCTCCCCATCGGCGTTGGCCTGGGGCTTCTGTCCTCGGGTCTTTGGGCCGTCGGCCGGGCGGCCACACGATTGCGGTTCTTCTTCGGGCGAAAGCGGCCCAACTCGTTGGCGGTCGACCTTCCGCCCGGAGCCATTGGCACGTCCGAGCCAGCGCGTTTGCTGCAGGAGGTCTTGCGACAAGGGGCGCTCGAGTATCCGGAGCCACAAGGGCCAGTCCAGGGGGTGCTGTACAACCTGGTACCGCATCTGATCACGGCGCCGACGCAAGTGCAGGAATTGGCGCGCAAGCAGTTCTTCAATCTGGTGGCGCTTGGCGTGACGTTCATCAGTTTTTGCGTTGCCTTGCTGCTCGTCACGCGAGATGAGTCAAAGCCATGGATCGCGTTCGCCTATTTCGGATTTGGCGCCGCTTACCTTCTCAGGCCGGTGATTTCCCAGTCCAAAGCCAAGCTGACCTTGGGCTCTGTAGTCGGCTTGATCGCTGCCGCCATCCTTGGGCCCGTGGTAATCGGCACTTTCGCAAAAGCCCTGCCATCCCTGAATGGCTTTTCGGTTCTGCCGCAGACCGTGGTGATGCTGATCAGTGGCTTGGCCGCAGTGATCCTCACTTTGTTGGCCATTCTTGCTCAGGTCACGCAGCCTCCGGGGACACGGACGAGCGCCGAGCTGCAGCGCCTTTCTGCCAACGTCCCGCCCTCGCTGCTTATGGATGAGCTAGAGCGACGGTTTCAAGAGACGTGGACAGAGAAGATCCCGAATCGCCGGTATGCGCGTAGCGAGCCAGTCATCGATCCTCAGCGCCACGCTGCGCCGTTTGCCGGCGAGCTGTTCGAGGAGACGCAGCCCATGCCATTGGGTGGCAGCACGGCGCCGGACTTGAAGTCGGCCTTGACGTCGTCGCGTCATAAGTGGATTGCGGTATTGGACCTGTACGGGACAGTGCTTGCCGTGGCGGCCGTCGTGATTGCGCTGGCCTTTGTGAAGTCCTTCAATGTCTCGCTGCCATTCGATGAGCAGCACTTCTCCTTGATGGGTATCGCCAGCATCCTGCTGCTGGTGGCGCTGTTCTGCCAACACTCTGCGGCTGAGCTGTGGGGGAGATTTGACTTTGAGTCGAACTTGGTCTGGGTCGAATTTGTCGGGACTTACCAGACGTCGACCATCGGCACAGGCAATGTGGTGTCCAGCAAGATCAACACGCACAACGAGGTGGTGCGGGTTGAATCCATGACGCTGCGTGTCTGGCGTGCTCGGATCGAGTCCGTGGCGTTCAGCAAGGATGGCGAGCGGCGCATCACAGCCATGTTCTCCACCGACAAAGAAGCGAGGGATCTAGCGCAGCACCTGGCCGAGTTTGGCCAATCTCAAAGCAGCCTGGTCGCTCCGACGCAAGCGGATCAGGCTCGAATCGCGGCGTTGGGCGCAACAGAGAATCAGTTTGCCAAGTTGATCGATGCGCCTGCGCTAACGGACACCAAGGCGCAATTGCAGCAGGCAATCATTGGCGCATCAGGTGTTGACGCGACGACTTCGACGGAGGTTCAACCGCAAGGCGCTCATCAAGATACCGCGCCAAAATACTGTCATGCCTGCGGCCAGCAGTTGGTGGCAATGGCCCGCTTCTGTTCCGCTTGTGGCGTTCAAGTCTGAATGCGGTACGAAGTTTGAACAGGTTTCATGCGGGTTGTAGTGCGAGAAAATGCCGGTCGATATGAACTCGCGGATGCGCCTGAATACGCATTTGTGCGAAATGAAAAAACCTAAAGAAGCGGGCGAGCGATCCGAATAGCCGTCATCGGGTTATCGGACGCATCATGTTCGCCAAACTATCCATCCAGAAGAAGCTCATCCTGGGCTTGACGGGCAGCCTCATCCTGACCATCGGCATATCGTCGGCGGTGGGCATATGGCTCATTGGCGATCGGTTGCTGGAGCGCGCCTCGAATGAGGAGCTTCCGGTCAATGTGACGGCCATTCGCAATGACATCCTCCAAGTGATTGCGGGTCCGTTGGCCCAGTCTCGCGCCATGGCGGTCAATCCCGCGCTGTTGGCATGGGAGTCTGACGGTACGCCCGACGAGCGGGAGCCCGCCTGGCAGGCCTATGCGGGCAAGCTCAAGGACGTTGCAAAGGCCTCCAGCGTCTACTGGGTGTCAGAGTCGACAGGGCGGTATCACACCGATAAAGGGTTGGAGCGCACCCTCAGTCGAGGTGCCGCGTCAGATGCCTGGTTTTATGGGTTCCTGTCTGGGGGCAAGCAGCTCAGCCTGGATCTGGATGTTGACAAGTCCAACAACGTGCCCAATCTGTTCATCAACGTTGTGTTCAAGACCGATGCTGGCAAGCGGGGCGTCACAGGTTTGGGCCTGGCGGTGGACAGCCTGACAACCCTGATCAAGAACTACCGCATCGGGCAGACCGGGCATGTGTTTCTGGTTCGCCCCGACGGCTCGGTGTTGCTGCATGGTGACCCCAGTGTCACGAGCGCGCGTCCTAAAGTGGTGGACATGACCGGTTGGAGTGCGCCGGTGTTGCAGCCGCTGATGAATGGGCAGCCCCAGGCCGTATCGCGTCGGGATTCGGATCAGGGGCGCATGATGGTGGCTTCCTCTTTTGTGCCTGAACTGAACCTGTACGTGTTTGCCGAGGTGCCTGAATCTGAGGTGGCTG
>NZ_SCTN01000387.1 GCF_004297345.1 Aquabacterium sp.
GGCGCATCTGAACAGGGCGTGATGAGCTTCCTGCTCACGGCCGGCGCCATCGGCTTGCTCTACAAGGAGAACGCCTCCATCTCAGGCGCGGAAGTGGGCTGCCAGGGCGAGGTGGGCGTGGCCTGCTCCATAGCCGCAGCGGGCTTGTGCGCCGTACTTGGCGGCACGCCGGCTCAGATCGAGAACGCGGCAGAAATCGGCATGGAGCATCACCTGGGCCTGACCTGCGACCCTGTGGGCGGGCTGGTTCAGATCCCCTGCATCGAGCGCAACGCGATTGCCGCCGTCAAGGCCATCAACGCGGCACGGCTTGCTCTCCATGGCGATGGCTCCCACCGGGTCAGCCTGGACAAGGTCATTCAGACCATGCGAGAAACCGGAGCCGACATGAAAGACAAATACAAGGAAACCGCACGTGGCGGACTGGCCGTGAACATCGTGGCGTGCTGATTTACTGACACAACACAGAATGTGCTCTAAATTCAACAACCGAATGTGACCTTGGTCGCCGGAACACCTGATCAGGCTATCTACAATTCGGACAAACGCGTGATCCAGCAGCACCCACCACAATGAGCGATTCGGAACTTTTTGTAGCCCACGTACCGGGCATTCAATATGGCGTGCTGGACAACTTGATGGGCTATGCCGTGCGGCGGGCCCAGATCAAGATGTACGAGAAATTCATTCTCGCGCTGGAGCCTTGGGGCATCACGCCGCCCAGGTTCTCGGCCATGGTCATCGTGTCGCTGAACCCTGGCTTGAAGCTCACGCAACTGGCCAAGATCATGGGTATCGCGCGATCAGGCGCCGTGATCCTGGTGGATGCGCTGGAAGAGCTGAGTTATATGCAACGTCTGCCCGCGCCAGAAGATCGCCGGGCCTTCAGTCTGGCCCTGACGGACAAGGGCAAGGCCGACCTGATCAAGATCACGCAAGCCGTGCAAAAACAGGATGAAGAGGTGGTGCAAGGCCTGAACTCAACCGAGCAGGCGCAATTGCATGGCCTGCTGCTCAAGCTGTGCGGGATCAATGCGGGCTGAGCATCAAGCCCGATTCAACAAGCTTTGACGACGCCAAGCCGCCCCACCCAGCAAACATTGCAACTGACGCGCATCCGACATGCGCAGCCCTTGACGCGAACCTGAGCGATAGCCCTCGCCTCCCAGCAACTGGGCACCATGCACCGTGAGCTCACAGGCTTGCCCACTGACATGCAGCAAGGCGAACTGAGCGCCATCCCCCGGCATGCCGCCCGACATGGCCGACTGCAAGGTAGCTTGCATCACGCTCAAGCGCTCCTGCATCAAGGACAGGATGCGGCGCACCTCACCCCAGCCCAGCAAGCTGCCACCACCTTGCTGACGGCTGGATGCGTGTGCCAGGCCTTCTTGCAGACTGGCCCTTGAAACACCGCACAGCATGGCCATCACAGCCGGCGCCAACAAGCCAGACAGGCGCCTGAACAAGGCAGGCGCCAGCTCGCCTTTGAGGATCTCGCATGGCACGCCGCCGAATTCGACGTCATTGATGCCACAGTTGGCCAAGCCCAAGGTCAGCAAGCGTTCGCCACGGATCACGGCAGGATGCGACAGGTCCACGACAGCAAGTTGCATGGTCTGATCACGCCCTTGCACGGGCAGCACGGCCCATCGGGCATGGGTGCCCAGCAGCAACATGTCAATCTGACCGCGCAAGTAACCTTGTGCATCCACTGCCGGCCAGAGCTGATCATGGAGGCCGTGAAAGGCCGGCCAGGCCAGCCATTCGCCCGACAACTCACGCATCAGGGGCGCATGCTCGGCGCTGGTATCGCCATACCGCAAGGCCAGATGGGCCGCCGCGCTGCCGTACACAGCCGCCGCCATGCCGGCATCACCGGCGGACAAAGCCTCCAGCACCTGGCACAAGGCGTCCAGCGATGTATCTTGCGTACCGGCACTGGCCTCACTGCACAGATTGGCCCAACCCAGGCCATGCATGTGGTCCAGCGCGGACTGGAACGACAGACCAGGCAACTGCGTCCTGGCAAACTGATCGGCAGCGCGCCACCAATCGCTCTGCGGCGCCGAGACCCAGTTCATGCGTGCATCAGGTAGCGCCAACGCTTCGTCTTCACGCATGAAGACACGCACACCCTGGTCAGGGCGCAAGCGGCACTTGAACAGGTTGATGCGGTTGATCTGATCGGTGCCTTCGTAGATCTGCAACAGCTTGGCATCACGCAGGCGCTTTTCAATGCCGATCTCGTGGCGCAAGCCATCAGCCCCCGTCAACTCCAGCGCCAGGCCGGCATTGCTCATGGCCAGATCCGCGCCGGCGAACTTGGCCAGCGAGGCCAGACCTGAAATCAGGTTCTGCCACTCCTTGGGTTGCCCATCCAGAAAGCGCTTCTGGAACCAATGCGTGGCATCTGGAGACTGCAGCACACGGCGCGCTGCAAAGCGCCAGACGCTGGCCGGAGCCAACTGGTCCGCCCAATACAAGGGCCGAAAGAACATCGTTCGGAACAAGCCACCCAGACCATTGGCCAGGGCCGATTCCAGATAAGCCTGGCGCGCCAGAATGGCGTTCTTGTTCATCTCGGCCAGGGTGGTCTGCGCCCATTGCTGCTCGATCAGCCGCCCGCCGGGCAAGACCTTGCGTGCCGCGTAATCCCGGGCGCCTTCATAAGCGCCACGGGCCGCGCCCGCCGCAAAGGCGCCCACGCCGGCACGCGTGCAGGCCGTGATGTAGTCCATCAGCGTCTGGGCGACTTCGCGATAGGGCCGCTTGAGGTCCTTGGCCCGTCGGCGGTCAATGGCCACGCAATCGGCGGGCACGTGCACGCCGTCGAAGATCAACTCGGACGCCACACAGGCGCGCTGTCCCAGCTTGTCCATCATCTCGCCAACGCGCACACCGGGCATGTCGGCCCGAACGGCCAGGACGACCATGGTGTCGGCAGGCTGGGCCAGATCTTCATAGGCCACCACCATGTGCCAGGTGGATACATGGCCGTTGGAGATGTAGCTCTTGCGTCCCGTGAGGATGTAGCTGCCATCAGGCTGGGCCACCGCCTGCGTGAGCAAGTTGGCCTGCGACAGCAATTGGATGTCGGTGGTGTCCGTGCCCGCTTGTGGTTCGTTGAGCGCCAGGCTCAAAAGGCAGGGCTCCCCCCGGCGCTCGCCCGCACACACTTCGGCAGAAATCTTCGCGGCCAGGCGCAGGTTCCAGGCGGCCATCAAAGCGCCCTGCCCCATGTAGTGCACGCCGATCAAGGAGGACACACCCGCACAGGCCGAGGCCACCTCTTCCAGAAAGGCATATAGCGACAGGTAGTTCCAGCCCTTGCCGCCGAACAACACCGGCACCCACAGCGTGAACAGGCCCCACTCGCCCGCCTGGCGGATCAGCTCGCGCGGGATGTAGGCTGGATCATCCATGGCCTGGCGATCGATCTGCAAGGCCCAGGGCCGCACCACTTCGGCGTTGAAGCGTTGTGCCAACTCCAGCGCATCGACCACATCCTGGCGCACGGCAGAAGGCAGGTCGCTGACGGCTGCCAGCGCGGCAGACCAGTCCGCCACCGAATGACGCAGACGCTCGGCATCTGCGCTGGGGCTTCTTTCCTTGATGGATGGCAAATAAGCGCCGTCCGGATGGGTCATCGTGTCACTTGCTCAAGATCGCCTGAATGGTGCGCACGATCAGCTTGATATCCGTCCACACCGAGGCTTGATCCACATAGCTTGCCGCCAGGGCCAGCTTGTGGGGCATCACCTCGTGAATATAGGCGTATTCGGGGTCCGTGGCACGTGCAAGCACATTGCTTTCGTCACGGTATTCGATAGATGCGATATCCGTGATGCCTGGGCGCACGGACAGGATTTTTTCGCGCAGGCCTGCCGGGTAGTGCGCCACGTAACGCGGCACTTCCGGGCGCGGCCCCACCAGGCTCATGTCACCCAGCCACACATCGATCAACTGCGCCAACTCGTCGAGTTTGGTGCTGCGCAAGAAGCCGCCAACTCCGGTGATGCGGCTGTCAGCGCCCACCGTGATCTGCAAGCCCTGGCCTGCAGGCTCATGCCGCATGGTGCGGAACTTGTGGATGCGAAATGGCGCGCCATGGCGCCCGACGCGCTCTTGCCGATAAAACACCGGCCCTGGCGAATCCAGCTTGACCGCCAGCGCGATGAGCAGCAGCACAGGCGCCAGCATCAGCAGGCCCAGTGTGGACAGGATCCAGTCGAACAGTCGCTTGCTCATCTACCGCACCTGAATGGTCGCATCAGTGGCCGCATCAAGCCTTGCCGAAGGCCTTGCGCACGGCCTTGATCACGCGCTCGACATCGTCGTCCGTCATCTTGGTGTACAGCGGCAAGGTCACCATGCGCTCGTACGCCTTCTGGCTGTGCGGGAACTGCTCGGGCTTGAGGTCGTAGCGATCCTTCCAGTAGGGGTGCAGGTGCAGCGGGATGTAGTGCACGCTCACGCCAATGCCATCGGCAAAGAGGCTGTCGATCAACTGGTCGCGGTTGATGGTGGCCTCGTCCGTCAGGCGAACCACGTACAGATGCCAGGAGTGCAGATCACCGGCATGTTGCGGGCGCGGCGGCAGGATCAGCGGCAGATCGGCCAGGGCCTCGTCAAAGCGCGATGCGATCTGCTCGCGGCGCACCTGGAAACCGCTCACGCGCTGCAACTGATGCAAGCCGAGTGCGGCGGCAATGTCGGTCAGGTTGTACTTGAAGCCGGGGGCGACGATCTCGTAGTACCAGCTGGGCACCTTGGCCGTGAAGCGGTCGAAGGCATCGCGGTTGATGCCATGCAGGCGCATGACCTTGGCACGCGCCGCCAGTTGCGCATCACGCGTGACCAGCATGCCACCTTCGCCTGTGGTCATGGTCTTGTTGGCATAGAAGCTGAAAACCACGGCATCGCTCTGCAAGGTGCCGATCAACTGCTGCTTGTACGTGGTGGGCAGCGCATGGGCCGCGTCTTCCACGATCTTCAAGTTGTGCTTCTTCGCGATCGCGAAGATGGCGTCCATGTCCACCGACAGGCCGGCATAGTGCACCGGCATGATGGCCTTGGTACGCGGGGTGATCATGGCCTCGATCGCTGCCGGGTCGATGTTGAGCGTGGCGGGATCGATGTCCACCAGCTTGACGTCAGCGCCCAGGTAGCGCACCACTTCGGCGGTGGCCGTGAAGGTGTGCGTGGTCGTGATGACCTCGTCGCCAGGGCCGATGCCCAAGGCTTCCAGCGCCAGATGCAGGCCGGCCGTGGCCGAGTTCACGGCGATGGATTGCAGGCTGTCATCGCCCGAATCACCCACGAGGTAAGCAGTGAAGGCTTGCTCGAACTTGCGGGCCTTGGGGCCGGTTGTGACCCAGCCGGAGCGCAGGGTGTCGACCACTTCTGCGATCTCTTCCTCGCCGATTTCAGGCAAGGCGAAAGGCAGGAAGGGCAAGGTCTTATCGGCAGATGAAGAGGAACTCATGGATGTCTCTCTCAGGTAATCAGGTACGCGCTCATCGCGCAGCAGGCTTGCCGCGCGTCAGGCGACCAAAGGCAGGATCCGGACGACCACGCACGATGGCATCCCACCAACCGCGCAGCGAGCCCAGGCCGTAGCCGAAGTGATAGGCCGCAATCACATCAGGCAGATGCCGCATCAGGTCACGGCCCTGCTGGCGGGCAATGCTGAAGCTGATGGCATACACGGCCATGCCATACAACAAGGCTTGCAACATCAGGCCACTGGCTGTGATAAGCGTGCCCCAGATCATCACGGTACGCGCGGCACCGAACGGCAGGTAGCTCATTCCCAGGCTGCCGACCAGCGTCAGCAGCAAGAGCAGCAACATGCATCCCACGAACAAGCCCGGAATCAGATGCCGCAAGGCCGCTGCCTGCCCGTGCTTTTTCATCACGAAGGGCTTCCAGTAACCGTATTGACGGTACTGGCGGAACACGTCCATCTTGCTGGCACGCGGGAAGTAGGTGGAGCGGATGCTGGCCGATTGCCAGATGCGCCCGCCACCTTTGTGGATGCGCAGATTGTGTTCGTCATCCTGGTTGCGCACCAGGGTTTCGTCAAAGCCGCCAAAGCGCTCGAAGGTCTGGCGCGGCCAGGAGCCGAGGTAGACGGTATCCACTTCACCCTCGTAAGCCAGATCACGCGAGAGCGCGCCACCGGCTACCAGGCGGGATTGGAAGGCTGCTGCAATGGCGCGTTGTACCGTGCCTTGCTCACCGTCCACGCCCTGGGCCTTCCAGGGGCCGCCCACGTTGTCGGCACCGGTGCGCTGCCAGGTGGCCAGGCATTGCGCGATGTAATCAGGGGCATAAACCGTGTGCACATCCAGGCGCACGATGAACTCGCCTCGGGCTTTTTCAATGCAACGGTTCAGGCCGCACGACACGATGCGGCCGGGGTTGTCCAGCATCACGAAGCGACTGTCATGGGCACACACAGCGGCCAGGCGCTCCCGGGTGCCGTCATCGCTCATGCCGTCAGCAATCAGCACCTCCAGCGCCCAGCCATCAGGCACGGCTTGCGCGGCCACACTGCGGCAGAAAGCCTCGATGTAGTCCTGCTCGTTGCGGCAGGGCACGATGACCGAAACGGTGTTCAGTTGGCCTGGCATGGGCAGACGGTTCAGCGCGCCGACGCGCGATGACGCTTGATGCGCGGCACAGCGGGGTGCAAAAGCTTCTGATAGAGGCGCCACATGGCGTCCATCTGGCCACGGCGCGAAGCATCACGCTCGATGCGCTCGCGGTTATACAAACCCATCTGGGCTGCCTGCATCGGGTGGTCGTATGCGGTGACCAGTGCCTGCGTGACTGCATCCACATCGCGCACAGGCACGATCCAGCCGCCCTTGTCGTCGATCCACTGGCGGTTGGCTGGCAAGTCAGACGCGATGATGGGCAGGCCGCAAGCCATGGACTCCAGCACCGACACCGAGGTGGCATCGCTGGTCGGCACGGACACGCTCACCTTGCTGCGCTGGATGGCGTTGACCATCTCGACGTCACCTACGCGACCATGGAAGCGCACCTGCTGCAAGAGGCGCAACTCTTGCACACGGGCTTCAAGCGCCGATTGCATGGGGCCGCCGCCCAGCAAGTGCAGGCGGGCATGCGATTGCGGGCGCAGCGTCAGGAAACGAGAGAAGGCTTCCAGAATCAGGTCGATGTTGTAGTTGGCCTCCCAGGTGCGCAGGCTGATGACATCGAAGTCCTCGCCTGGGTTGCCCGGCACGAACTTGTCGGTATCGGCGCCCCACAGGATCTGATGGCACGGTGCAGAAGGGTGGTAGCGCGCGATCTCGTCGAGCATGTCCATCGAATCGGCCGTGATCAGATCGGCATGACGCAAGGACCATCCCACCACCGCCCGCATCAGGCGGCTGCGGCGCGGCGTGACCAGAATGTCACTGCCCCAGGCGGTCAGCACCGTGGGCACCTTGAGGCCGCACATCGCCGCCCACAGGCCGTAAGACGTCACGTAGTGGCCGTGCACCAGCGTGGGCTTGAAGCGTTTGGCCACCTCACGGGCGACCTGGCGCACCTTGAGCAAGGCCTTGAACCACGTCAGCTTGTCATTGCCCGGCGCGATGGCGATGACTTCACGCGCACCCGGCACCTCGGCAGGCTGGCGTGTGATGACGATCGCTTCGGCACCGCGCTCAACCGCAGCGGCCACCCAGCGGCGCGTGTGCACGCTGGACGCATCGGCAAAAAAGAGGATGCGCACGGCGGCGTCATCTGGGCGACGGCTCATGCGGGCTCCTGACCGGCGGCTTGTCCCTGCTGCGCACCCAGTGCGCGACGCAGGTTGTCCTTGCCGGCCCACTGCGCATACAGCGCGTGCAACTCAGGATGGCGCTGCAGCGTGGCGCGGTCCAGTTCGCGGGTATCGCCCATGACCACAGCTGGCTTGCCATGCGCCTGCGGCCCCACGATGGCGAAATCCGGCACCACGCCGGACACAAAACTGTAGCCCTGCACGATGACGCCTTTGCCGATCTTGGCGCCCGGCGCGATCACGCTGTGCGGGCCGATGAAGCTGTAGGCGCCAATGTGGGTGGCCTTGCGCACATAGCCTGCAGGATTGGGATCGTTGATGTAGCGGCGCCCCATCACCCGCACGGCCTTGTGGCTGGAATGGCTGAGGATGGACGCGTAGTTGGTGACCTGGGTGCCCTCTTCGATCACCAGGCCGTTGGAGCCGTCGATGCGGTTGAAGTGCCCGATGAAAACGTGATCGCCCAACTTCAGCCCTTCCAGGCCCTCGAAACAGGTGTGGGTGCTGACGCGGGTATGGGGGCACCAGCTGCCGTCCGCGTTCGCCCAGCCATACAGGATGCGCGGGCCGGTGAAGGCCGAGAGCAAGCGCGCAACTGGATGTTTGAGTTTCTGGATCAGGGCAGACATGAAGGGAAAGCGGAAAACCTCAGGACACCACAGGGGCTGAACCGTGTATTGTCCCTGATCCTGCCGGTGCGGCCAGGCGCCGAGCCTGGGGAACGGGCTGGAAGCCCCGTGAACCGGTGGTGAGCCCCGCTAAACCCGCGTCAAGGAGGGCTGCCACAGCGCCCTGACCGGCAGCCCTGCGTGCTTGAGAAACACCCCGTACGCCGCCACGATAGCCACGATATAGCCGGTGCTGGATGCCACCCCGGCCCCCAGCGGCCCCCACATCGGCACCAGGAACCAGCCCACGCAGAAGCTGATCGTCAGCGACATGCCCGCGATCGCCCCGGACAACTGCGGCCGCCCCAGATGGTTCGTATAAAACGCCGACAAGCTGGACGCCGCCGCGTAAGCCGCCACACCAGGCAACAGTGCAGCCAAAGGCAGCAACGACGCTTCGTAAGCCGGCCCCATCACCCAGGGCAGCCCCCACCATGCCAGGCCCAACAGCACCGGCGCCGCCAGCAAGGTGGACAGCACATTGATGCGCACGGCCTGCACGGTCATGGCCGCGGCAATCTTCACGTCAGGGTGCCCAATACGCGAGTACACCGACACCGTCACCGACGAGGACAGCAACCACAGCAACTCCGCCGCGGTCACGGCAACGGAGTAAATACCCGTCGTACTCAAACCATCAAAGCGCTCAACCAGAAACAGCGACACCCGGTAATTCATTAGGCCGATCACATTGGTGATGCCGATGGTGGCCACAAAGGGCCATTGCGCCCACCAGTTCGGCGGCTTTTGCAGGAAAGCCATCAGGCGCGAGCCCGCAAAGCTGTCTTCCAGCCGCTCATCACGCTGGCGGGCATGACGCAAAGCATAAAACGCAGTAACAACGGCCACGATGGACTTGCCCGTCACCCAGGCTGTCAACACCAGCAACACGGTAGAGCTGGAGCGGCTCCCCTGCCCACCCTGCGTGATCCACCAGGCACCACCCAGACCAATCAGCACGGAGGCCGGCGCCGACACCTGGGCCACATTGATCGGCCACATCCTGCCCTCGCCCAACCACAAGCCCGTGGCAGTGGGCACCAGCAACAGGAAAGGTGCCGCCAAGGCCAACAGCCACAGATAGGTATAGGGCATGGCCTTGGCCCACCAGGACACCCCCAGCAGCACCAGCGAGGCCAGCAAGCCCAAGGCCACAGCCGCCCGCAGCACACCCTGCAACATCGGTAAAGCCTGGCCATGCTGCCCATCGGCCTGCTGGGACATCTGCCGCGCCAGCCACAGGCCCAATCCGGTAAACAAGGTCAACAAGGCCGATTCCACCGCCACAAACAGCGCAAAAGCACCTTGCACCTGCGGCCCGTGGCGCGCCACCGTCACCGTGATGGCCAAGCCCAGGCCCACCATCATCAGTTTGGCGATCAGGTTCCCCAACGCGGCCTTGGGCAGCGCACGCAGGGCCTGCTGAAGCGCCACAAGGCGCCCGCGAGGCACTTCGGCCCCGGTCGAGCCCCCCTGAACGGCTGGTGGACGGGAATCTTGAACGGACATGTGCGCCATTGTCGCCCAGGGTTTCATACAATCTAGGGTTTGGCCTGAATCGCGCCTGCGGCGACCAGCCGCCCCGCTAACCCTGATCCTCCGTCATGACCACGCACCAACACCCCACGCAAGAGCCCGTTCCCGCAGAGCTGATGGTCGACACCAACAAACTGGTGGCCGAACGCCGCGAGAAACTGGCCGCCATCCGTGCACAGGGCGTGGCCTTCCCCAACGATTTCAAGCCCGCTGACCGCGCAGCAAGCCTGCACGCCGCCCACGACGCCACCGAACCAGAGCCTCTGGAGGCACAAAACGTCACGGTGTCCGTCGGTGGCCGCCTGATGCTCAAGCGCGTCATGGGTAAAGCCTGCTTTGGCACACTGCAAGACGCTACGGGCCGCATCCAGGTCTACGTGACGCTGGACGCCGTGGGCGCCGATGCCCTGCAAGCTTTCAAGCACTGGGACCTGGGCGACATCCTCGGCGCCGAAGGCACGCTGATGAAGACCAAGACGGGTGAGCTCTCCATCCGCGTCACCAGCATCCGCCTGCTGACCAAGGCCCTGCGCCCGCTGCCTGACAAGTTCCACGGCATGACCGACCAGGAACAGAAGTACCGCCAGCGCTATGTCGACCTGATCGTCGACGAGCACTCGCGTTCGCGCTTCATCGCCCGCTCCAAGGCCGTGGCCTCGATCCGCAGCTTCATGGTGGACAACGGCTTCCTGGAAGTCGAAACGCCGATGATGCACCCCATCCCCGGCGGCGCGAACGCCAAGCCTTTCACCACGCACCACAACGCGCTCGATCAAGAGATGTTCCTGCGCATCGCGCCCGAGCTGTATCTGAAGCGCCTGGTCGTGGGCGGCTTCGAGCGCGTGTTCGAGATCAACCGCAACTTCCGCAACGAAGGCGTGTCCGTGCGGCACAACCCCGAGTTCACGATGATGGAGTTCTACGCGGCCTACTGGAACCACCGCGATCTGATGGACTTCACCGAATCCATCCTGCGCCACGCCGCCATCGCTGCCGTAGGCACCGCCAAGCTGACCTATGGCGGCAAGGAAGTGGACCTGGAATCGTCCTTCGCCCGCCTGACCGTGCGCGAATCGCTGATCCAGGTGGCCGGCTTGAGCCCCGAAGAAGCCGACAGCAAGGACGCCCTGCACGCCAAGCTGAAAGAACTGGGCGAAGAGCCGCCCGCACGCTGGACGCTGGCCGAACTGCAATTCGGCATGTTCGAAGCCGCCGTGGAAGAAAAGCTCTGGCAGCCCACCTTCATCATCGACTACCCCGTCGAGGTGTCGCCGCTGGCCCGCGCATCGGATGCCGACCCCAGCATCACCGAACGCTTCGAGCTGTTCATCACCGGCCGCGAATACGGCAACGGCTTCTCCGAGTTGAACGACCCTGAAGAACAAGCCGCCCGTTTTGCCGCGCAAGCCAGCGCCAAGGATGCCGGCGACGAAGAAGCCATGTACTTCGACGCCGACTACATCCGCGCCCTGGAATACGGCCTGCCTCCCACAGGCGGCTGCGGCATCGGCATCGACCGCCTGATGATGTTGCTGACCGACGCGCCCAACATCCGTGACGTGATCCTGTTCCCGGCCCTGCGCCGCGAAGCCTGATTGCAGCGCGAGCCTTCGTGCTCGCCGCCGTCAACACACGAAGCCCGACTCGTCAGAGCCGGGCTTTTTTTCGCGCTGTTCATGGCAAGCCCCCCGCACAGGGGAAGGACACCACCAACTGGGAATGGGACAATTTGCGCTTCAAAAAAAGATGTCCAACGCGCACCAGCGCATGGCGTCACAAATCTTCAGGGATGAATTGCCACGCTTCGTGGCTGTGATCGGGTTGAGCCTGCTGGCTCGCCCTTGTGACTTCGTGCGTGCGCATCAACGCTACCCCTATCCGCATGTCCAAGTCCAAGCTGTCGCTGACCACCATCAGCCTTGCCTTGATGGCACCTCTGGTTGCCCAGGCTGCCTGCCAGGCCAACATCACGTCCGTGCCTGATCCCGTCGTCGAACCGCCCATCGACTGGTCCAACCAAGGTGGCGTCAGCGATATCGTGCGGCCAGCCCAGGCGCGCGCGACGGCCCAGTCTGTCAGTACAGCGTCTGGCTATTCGGAAGGCAGCCCCGAGACCCCGGCCATTCCCTTGTCAGTCACGCCGAGTGCCGATCCCGGTTGCATGTCCGACACGTTCGGCGCGCATCTGGCCGCACAAGGCTTGCGGCAGACACGCCAGCAACTGGCTCGCGCGCAGCAACGGATGGCCCAGCTTCGCGCCTTGCGCGCACCAGAAGCATCCGCTCAAGGCTTGCAGGTCTATGCCACGGGCGGCGATCAATCCAGACGCGAAGGTGGCGACGCCAGCCAGAACACGCAGGCATTGCGCGTCGGCCGCACGGATGTGAATGTCGGCACGGACTACCGCATCAACGACCAATGGGCAGCCGGCGCCGCCATCGGCCTGGGCAACACCCGCATGCGCTGGGATGGCAGCACCAGCCGCATTGACAGCCAAAGCGGCAACCTCACTGGTTACGTCAACTGGAGCCCCACCGCCGCCAGCTACGTGGCACTGGCCATCAGTGTGGAGAACGCGCACGACGACCTGCATGCCGAAGACGGCTACGAGTACCCCACCACCAGCGTTCACAGCGGCCTGAGCCTGTCTGCCGGTTACGACTTGCCCATGGGCACCTGGACACTGTCACCCTACGCCCGCGTTGATGAGGTCGCCTCACGCGTGGGCAGTTTCGGTGGCCCGGCCACCAGAACCAAAGGCAGCTCGGGCTCTGTGTCTGCTGGCACCCAGGTTCAGACCACCATCCCAACCAGCTGGGGCCTGATCGCACCTCATGCACGCATCGAGTTCACCCAGATCACAGGCTGGCACATCCAGGGCAACTCGGCCGCCACGTATGTGTCCGGACAAGGCCTGCTGCCAGCGCCCAGCCCACTGGCCATCGATCGCCAGTTCGGTCAGATTGGCGCAGGCACCTCGCTGATCCTGCAGCAAGGCATCACCGTGTTCGCTGACTATGACACCGGCTTTGCGCAACGCGATGTGAGCACCTGGCGCATGACATTGGGCGTTCGTTACGAACTCTGAGCTGGTACACATTCAGCGCACAAAAAAAGCCGGGCCTGAGCGTCCGGCTTTTTGATTGGCGACGCCAACATCAACTCAAATGGGTGCCAGCACGAAGTCACCGGCCTCATGCCCGGCAAAGCCAATGGGCGCATATTGCGGCTGCTGGGCGATGTGCAAGCGCTGCGCCAGATACGCGAACCGCGACGACACACCGGCAAACAGTTCCTGAGCGGACACCGGCGCACGCACCTGATCGAGCATGTCCAGCAGACTGCGCACAAACAAGGAGTGGTCCACACTGCCCCCGTCCACCACGGGCTCCAGACCACCCGATGTCATCGCGACACGCACACGTTGCTTGACCAGATGGCCCAGCGGCAACTGACGTTGCTCCGAGCTCAAAGCCTGATCGATCTGAGGCAACAAGGAGCGCGTCAAGGTACCCGAATAGCATGAGTCCGCGATCACCATGACGTGCCGGGCGCTCATCGCCGCCAGTTGATCGGTCACGTCGATGACCGACACCCACTGCGCCAGATCCTGCTGATCGCCATCCACGGGGATCCAATAACCACGTGCGGTCACCTGGTCCATCTGCCCATGCCCGGCGTAATAGACCACCACCTGATCCTCAGGGCCCGCCTGCATGCGCAAGCGATTGAGTGCGGCCAGCAACTGCTGGCGTGTGGCGTTCTGCAGCATGGTCACATCAAAGCCAAAGCGTTGCCGCAAGGCATCTGACACAGCCTGCGCATCAGCCTGCGGCGTCTCCAGCTTGGGCCAGTGCTGGTAAGCCTGATTGGCCACCACCAGCGCCAGGCGGCGCCCCTTGAGCAAGCCGGGCTCAAGCAGCCTGGTATCAACCGCTTTGGCCGAGGGCGCAGGAGACCGTTGCACCATCGTGAGTTGAGCTTGCGCCAGCACACCATCGCGGTCTTGTGCTTCCACGATGACGCTGGCTGGAGATTCGCCCACGGTCACAGGCACAGTGACAAAGCCCTGCGCATCCGGCTGCTGCGTCTGGCCATTGACCTTGACCGAAGCCAGGCCTGCGGGTGCCACGACTCTGGCCACCACATTGACCGGCCCAGGCGCAGCTTCCAGCGCAACACGCCCACCTACAGCTCTGGGAATGGGCGCAGCGGCATCAGGCGCCACAAAATCCACATGCGGTTGCTCACGCGGTTGATATGTCAGCCCTGCCACCAGGCCGCCACCGGCTGCGGCCAGCAACTCGGCCACGCGTGCAGCATTGCGCCCGCCGCCCAACCCTTTGTCCAGCATAGCGGCCAGCCCAAACTGGGCGCGGGCCATACCTTGCGCAGCGGCTTTCTCGTACCAGGCCTTGGCCAGGCCGGGTTGCCCCTGGCGCTCATACAACTCCGCCACCGTGGCCTGAGCTTCGGGTACGCCGTCAGCGGCCAGCGGCAACCAGATCTTGCTGGCAGCACTGCTGGTGTCCTGCGGCTCGATGTATTCGCCGCCGCCTGCCGCGCAATCCTTGGGCGCCACACGTGCCGCACGGCGAGGCGTCACGCTGGTGGCAAAAGCACCCAATCGACGCACCTGCCCCGGAAACAGGCAATGAACCAAGCCATCAGCAGCCTGCGCATCGTCCTGCCTGGCGCGATCCAGCGAATCCGCGCTGGCCACCTGACAGACCAGCAGACACGCAGCCCCCATCACCAGGCTCAGGCCCGGCCAGCGCTTCAAGCCAATCATGAGCGATCAGCCTGCGCGAAATTGAACACGCCGGTTGCGTGGGCTGTAGGGATCGGACTTGTCCAGCAGCTTCTGCGCGCCCTTGCCTTCCACCATCAACAGCTTGACGGCTAGCTTGCGCTCCTGCACCAGGTAGTCACGCACGGCCATGGCACGGCGCAAAGAGAGCTTCTCGTTGTAGTTGGAACGCCCCTTGGCATCAGTGTGGCCTTCGATGACCACCTTGACCGTGCCTTCGGTCAGCTTGATGCCATCGGCGATGGCGTTGAGTTGCTGACGCGACTGCGGCGACAACTCGGTCGAGTCAAAACCGAATTGCACCGGCACCGACAAGGCGCTGGCCTCGCGCACGGTCGCCACAGGCTTTTGCTCCAGGATGGCAAAGGGCGAGCCCATGGCGCCAGACGAGGCATTCAAACCGCGCTGCTTGATGTTTTCACTGGCGCCACGTGACAGGATATCGGCCACATCCTGCGCGCTCGGCGTCTGGCCTTCCGAATAGACCATGACGTTCTGGGCCATCGCGCCTTGCACGGCGCAGAACAAAGATGTGGCGGCAATCAGTTGAACGCAGGTGCTGGCAACGCGACGCACCACTGCACGATGACGAATGCTCATCATTAGACTCCCTGTGAATTTGATTGAATATGTGAGATGTGGATTGTCCGGCACGCGTGAGCCACTCAGACCGCCAAGGTGCCCACCACGATGGGTGGAGAATGTAAGGAATCGCATCTGCACGCAGCGTCCATGGCCATGGACCTCGAGCCCTCCCGGCAAGAAAACCCCATATCCGCTAGCATCACAGCCTTCCCCACTTCCTCATGGCCGCCATGTCGAACGCTCACGCTGCCCACGCCTCCAGCCCCGACGCTCCCGTCGAAACGCGCCACGGCGTGTGCAATCTGTGCGAAGCCATCTGTGGCCTGACCTTCCAGGTTCAAGGCAAGCGGATCATCTCGATCAAGGGCAACGATGCCGACCCGCTCTCGCGTGGCCACATCTGCCCCAAGGCCGTGGCCCTGAAGGATCTGCACGAAGACCCGGACCGCCTGCGCCAGCCCATCAAGCGCATCGTTGAAAACGGACAAACGCGCTGGCAGACCATCACCTGGGACGAAGCCTTTGATCTGGTCGTGGAAGGCTTGGCACGCGTACGCGAACAACACGGCAGCAACGCCGTGGCTGTCTACCAAGGCAACCCCAGCGTGCACAACTGGGGCAACATCACGCACGGCCCGATGTTCTTCGGCCAGTTGAAAACACGCAGCCGCTTTTCTGCCACCTCGGTCGATCAACTGCCGCATCACCTGGTCTCGCACTGGCTTTACGGGCACCAACTGGCCATCCCGATTCCAGACGTGGACCACACGCGCTTCATGCTGATCCTGGGCGGCAACCCGCTGGCCTCCAACGGCAGCCTGATGACCGTACCTGATGTGCGTGCGCGCTTCACGGCCTTGCGCCAACGTGGCGGCAAGCTTGTCGTGATCGACCCCCGCCGTACCGAAACGGCCGCCGTGGCCGATGAACACCACTTCATCGATCCCGGCACCGATGCCGCCTGGTTGCTGTCCGTCATCCATACCTTGTTTGATGAAGAGCTGGTGCAGCCCAAGCACCTGGAGCCCTTGCTGGACAACATCAAGGCCGTGCGGGATGTCGTTGCACCGTTCCGCCCCGAATCGATGGCCGCGCATACCGGCATTGATGCCGCCACCACACGCCGCCTGACACGCGAACTGGCGCAGGCCGATGGCGCTGTCGTGTATGGCCGCATGGGCCTGTCCACGCAAGCGCACGGCGTCATCTGCCAATGGGCGATCCAGGTCATCAACCTGCTGACCGGCAATGTGGACCGAGAAGGCGGCGCCTTGCTGACCAGCCCCGCCATCGATCTGATTCAGACCAAACTGATGAGCGCAGGCCACTTCGATGTATGGCGCAGCCGTGTGCGCGGCGCGCCCGAGTTCGGAGGCGAGCTGCCCGTGTCCGTGATGGCCGAAGAGATGCTGACGCCGGGCAAGGGCCAGATGCGTGCACTGATCACCTCCTGCGGCAATCCCGTGCTGTCCACACCCAATGGGCGACAGTTGGACGAGGCCTTGCGCGGGCTGGACTTCATGGTCTCGATCGACTTCTACCTGAACGAAACCACGCGACACGCCAACGTGATCCTGCCGCCCACCTGCGGCGTCGAACACGATCACTACGACCTGGTCTTCCTGCATCTGGCTGTGCGCAACATCGCGCGCTACAGCGAAGCCGTGGTGGCTCCCGGCGATGGCGCACTGCACGACTGGCAGATCTACACCGAGCTGGCGAAGCGTTATGCCCGCCGCATCTGGTCGCTGGAGCGAGCCGGCACCCGCCAGCGCCTGACCGGAATGCTCACACGCGGCATCATGGGCAGCCTGCCGCCCAAGCGCCTGCTGGCCATTGGCTTGAACCGCGCCAAGAAGGGCCTGAGCTTCAAGCAACTGCTGGCGCATCCACAAGGGGTAGACCTGGGGCCATTGCGTCCCTCGCTGGTCGCCGGCTTGCAAAAACGCGGCAGACGTATCGACCTGTTGCCCTTGTCCATCCGCCAGGAACTGCCCAATCTGACTGCACTCTTCGCGGCTGGTGATGCTGCCAACCAAACGCCCACCACATCAGCAGGCGGTCGTCCCATTCTCAAGCTGATCGGCCGACGCGACGTGCGCAGCAACAACTCGTGGATGCACAACAGCGAGCGCCTGGTATCGGGCAAACCTCGCTGCACCTTGTGGATCCACCCGAGCGATGCCAACGCCCAGCATCTGCAAGACGGCCAGACCGTAACCGTCGCCTCCCGCGTAGGCCAGGTGCGCGTGCCGGTGCACGTCACCGAAGACATCCGCCCCGGCGTGGTCAGCCTGCCGCATGGCTGGGGGCACGACCGTGCCGGCATCGACATGAAGGTGGCGCAAGCCCATGCAGGCGCCAGCATCAACGACCTCACCGATGACCGGCTGACCGAACGCATCAGCGCCAATGCGGCGTTCAGTGCCGTGCCCGTCTGGATTGAGGCGGCTTGAGCGCATGGCGCTGATCCGCTTCCCTGCCGATCAATCCTGACGAACAGCCAGAAGGCGCCGATAAAGCGCCGCCGTCACGTCGGAGTGGGTCACGATGCCCACCACCCGGCGCGACTCATCCACCACCGGCATGTGGTGCAAGCCGTGTCGTGACAACTGCTGAACCAGATCCGACAACGGCGTCTGGGGCGTCACGCAGATCACGGCTGAGGTCATGATCTGCCCTACCACCTCAGCCTTGCTGGAATAGTCGCCGGGCGTGCGTTTCAGCAAACCTTGCAAGGTCACGGCCAGACCGGCTGAGGTGACATCGTCCACTTGCCGCAGGTAATCGGCCACCGACAGCACCCCCACCAGGCGGCTGAACTTGTCCACCACCGGCAGGGTCTTGATCTTGTGGCGCCGCAGCAGGTTCCAGGCTTCATCCAGATCCGTCGCGAACGCCACGGTCACCACATCTTTGGACATGATGTCGCCGCAGGTCTGCCCCATGTGCCGATCAAAGGCGTGCGCCGAGGCCGCGTTGTACAGCTGGACCAGATCGTCGCTTTTGACGTCAACGAAGCTGCCCAGCTTGCGCACCGCATGCGCCAGATCCGCGTGATTCAAACCGGATCTATTCAAAGGCACCTCATCAGCCGTCTGATGCCGATTGCGCAAGGGGGCTTCTGCGCGATGCGGGTAGCGACGACGCAAGACCCCGTTGTTGATGATCAGCGCCGCCAGCAGCAGGCACAGCACATTGGCCGCCACCAGCATGAGGACGTGAGGGATGTCGGCATGCGCACCGTGATATTCATGCACGAGCATCAGCGCCAACGCGCCACCGGGCGGGTGAATGCAGTTGAAGCGCGCCATCAACCAGACTGTCAGCCCCACCGACAAGGCCGCCGAGGCAAAAGGATGCGGCACCCAAGACAGGCACACCAAAGCCGCCGCCGTGGCACTGGCATACGCCCCCACCACCGGCCAGGGTTGCGCCAAAGGGCTGTGCGACAAGGCAAACAGGATCACCGCACTGGCCCCTAACGGGGCGATCAACCAATAGGCGGAAGCCGGGATCAAGGCCAGGGCCCAGGCACAGGCCGCGATGGCCAGCGCAGCACCCAAGGCCGAACGCAAACGCTCGGCACGCGACATGGAGGGCGTATCGGCCAGCAGCAGATGGCGAACGCGCTCAGGCAGGTTCCAATGCATTGCACCATTGTTGTGCAAAAACCGCCTGCGCCTGGAGGGCATCAACCCGAGCCCGACGCTGCCCCGTGCCTCATCCGCTACGATGGCGGCCACACCGTCTTGCCCACCGCCATGTCATCGCTTGCCTCAGACGAAATCGCCGCTACCGCCGCTCGCATCGTGGTCGAAGAGGGCATGGAATACGGCCCTGCCAAACGCCGGGCAGCCAAACAGCTGGGCCTCACCGGTCGAGGCGACTTGCCCGACAACACCCAGGTGGAAGAGGCTGTCTTCGAGTACCTGGCCCTGTTCTGCGCCGAGACCCAGCCCGAAGAATTGCGCGCGTTGCGTGAACTGGCCGCCGAGTGGATGGCTCGCCTGGCCGAGTTCCGCCCCCATCTGTGCGGCGCGGTCTGGCGCGGCACGGCCACACGGCTCAGCGATATCCACCTCCAGCTCTATTGCGACGACAGCAAATCCACCGAGATCGCCCTGCTCAACCAGGGCATCGACTACGACGTGGGCAGCGCGCCTGGCCCGCGCGGCCAGCCTGTTGACCGACTCAGCCTGACCATTCCTTGCAGCGCGCTCCAAGAAGGCATTGGGCTGCACCTGACCATCCTGGATGCCGACGATCTGCGCGGTGCGCTCAAACCCGATGCGCGCGGTCGCACCGAACGTGGCGATCTCACGGCGCTGCGCAAATTGCTGAGCGAGGCTGAGCCAGCCTGATTGGCTGAGTCTCCCATTCAGATCACGCCTTTGCCCCTGCCTCACCGTACGCCATGCCAAATAAGCTTCCCCGCCCGACCCCGCCCGCCTTGATCAGCCGTCGCCAGGCCGGCGTTGCCGGGGGCCGCGCGCTGCTCCTGCTGGCCGGCTTGAGCGCCACAGCGGGCGGCGTCTGGTTCGGGCTCAAGCGCCATGGCGCTGCCGTCACGACGGACCAGGCTAGCGCCGCCCCGGCATCCGCACCCGACACGACAGCCCCCAGCGCCAGTGCCCCGCTGATCCAGACCGACCAGCTCACCGCCGCGTTCTGGCAACAGCAGTTCGACACGCCCAAGGGCGGGCAACTGAGCCTGGCCAAGGCCCAAGGCAAGCCCACGCTCATCAATTTCTGGGCGACCTGGTGCCCGCCCTGCGTCAAGGAAATGCCCGAGCTGGACCATTTCCACCGTGAATTCACCCCCAAAGGCTGGGCGGTGATCGGCCTGGCGATCGACGGCCCGACGCCCGTGAAGGAATTTCTGACCAAAGTCGCGGTAGGATTCGACCTCGGGCTGGCCGGATTCGGCGGCACCGAACTCGCCCAGGCACTGGGCAACGAATCGGGCGGGTTGCCGTTTTCGGTGATGATCGACGCCAAAGGCAAAGTGCGGCACCGCAAGATGGGCGCGACGCACTTTGAGGAGCTGGCCACCTGGGCGCGCCAGATTGGCTGAGCCTGAGGCTGGCATCTGGGGCGAACTTGAGCCAGGCCAAGCAAACCGGACAGATTTCAATGAAATAGCGGATTTGCATCCATTTGCGTCTAAAATCCGCCTACTTTCATTTTCTTGGTCCAGCTTGCACGCGCGATGTCACGATCGCACAGGCCGGCGAACCAAAGACGCATGCAGATTCTCGTCCTCCATGGCCCCAATCTGAACCTGCTCGGCACCCGCGAGCCAGAGGTCTACGGCGCCACCACCCTGGAGCAGATCAACACCGGTCTGGTCGACTACGCCGCCTTGCGCGGCGCCAGCCTGTCGGCCTTTCAGAGCAACCATGAAGGGGCGCTGATCGACCGCGTGCATGCCGCACGCACCGATGGCACCCGCTTCATCGTCATCAACCCCGGGGCCTACACCCACACCAGTGTGGCCCTGCGAGATGCACTGGCCGGCGTCGCCGTGCCATTCATTGAAGTGCATCTGTCCAACGTCCACAAGCGGGAGCCCTTCCGCCACCACAGCTATTTCTCCGACATCGCCGAAGGCGTGATCGTGGGGCTGGGGGCAGCGGGCTACCGACTGGCACTGGAAGCCGCCCTCGACAAGTTGGGCGCCCCGCCAGCAGCCACCTCTCGCGGCTGAACTGGCCAACATCCCGGCCCGTCATCATCCGCACCACTTCTGAGCGTCACCCGCTCTCAACGCATTCCTGGAGAACCACAACATGGACCTGCGCAAACTCAAGACCCTGATCGACCTCGTGTCCGAGTCCAACGTTTCCGAACTCGAAATCACGGAAGCTGACGGCAAAGTCCGCATCGTCAAGGCTGGCGCCGCCCCCGTGGTCATGGCCGGCCCCATGGTTCAGCAAATGGCACCTGTTGCCGCCGCCATGCCGGCCGCAACTGCCGCCCCCACGGCGCCTGCCGCTGAAGCTGCTCCTGCGGAAGAAACCGGCCATGTGGTGAAGTCGCCCATGGTGGGCACCTTCTACCGCGCGTCCAGCCCGGGTGCCAAGGCCTTCGCCGAAGTGGGCGATGTGGTCAAGGCCGGCCAGCCCGTCTGCATCATCGAAGCCATGAAGATCATGAACGAGATCGAGGCAGACCAGGACGGCACCATCACCAAGATCCTGGTCGAAAACGGCCAGCCAGTTGAATACGGCCAGCCTCTGTTCATCGTTGAATAAGGCGGAGGCTTCGCCATGTTCAAGAAAATCCTGATCGCCAACCGAGGCGAAATCGCCCTGCGCATTCAGCGCGCGTGCCGTGAGATGGGCATCCAGTCGGTGGTGGTTTATTCCGAAGCCGACCGCGACGCCAAGTACGTCAAGCTGGCCGACGAGGCCGTGTGCATTGGCCCCGCCCCTTCGGCACAAAGCTACCTGCACATGCCGGCCATCATCTCGGCCGCTGAAGTGACCGATGCCGAGGCCATCCACCCCGGCTACGGCTTCCTGTCCGAGAACGCCGACTTCGCCGAGCGCGTGGAGCAATCGGGCTTCACCTTCATCGGCCCGACGCCCGAATCCATCCGCATCATGGGCGACAAGGTCTCGGCCAAGCAGGCCATGATCAAGTCTGGCGTGCCTTGCGTGCCCGGCTCTGAAGGCGCCCTGCCTGACGATCCCAAGGAAATCATCAAGATCGCCCGCAGCGTGGGCTACCCGGTCATCATCAAGGCCGCAGGCGGCGGCGGTGGCCGTGGCATGCGCGTGGTGCACACCGAAGCGGCGCTGATCCATGCCGTGCAGACCACGAAGGCCGAAGCAGGTGCTGCTTTCGGTAATCCCGAGGTCTACATGGAGAAGTTCCTGGAGCATCCTCGTCACATCGAGATCCAGATCCTGGCCGACCAGCACAAGAACGCCGTCTGGCTGGGCGAGCGCGATTGCTCCATGCAGCGCCGCCACCAGAAAATCATCGAAGAAGCGCCGGCACCGGGCATCCCCCGCCGCGCCATCGAGAAGGTGGGCGAGCGTTGCGCAGCAGCCTGCAAGAAGATCGGCTACCGTGGCGCGGGTACCTTCGAGTTCCTGTACGAGAACGGCGAGTTCTACTTCATCGAGATGAACACCCGCGTGCAGGTGGAGCACCCGGTCACCGAGATGACCAGCGGCATCGACATCGTGCAGATGCAGATCCGTGTGGCGGCCAACGAAAAGCTGCCCTTCACGCAACGCCAGATCGAGTTGCGCGGCCATGCCATCGAGTGCCGCATCAACGCGGAAGACCCGGTCAAGTTCATCCCTTCGCCCGGCCGCATCACCACCTGGCACGCCCCCGGCGGCCCCGGTGTGCGCGTGGACTCGCACATCTACACGAACTACTTCGTGCCCCCGAACTACGACTCCATGATCGGCAAGATCATCGTGCACGGCGACACCCGCGAGCAGGCCCTGGCCCGCATGCGCACAGCCCTGTCGGAGACAGTCGTTGAAGGCATCCACACCAACATCCCGCTGCACCGCGAGCTGATGGTGGACGCCAAGTTCGTTGAAGGCGGCACCGACATCCATTACCTTGAGAGCTGGATGGCCGCGCGCAAGCGCTGAGCCCGACCAGGCCACTGACATGCCCTTGTTTGAACTCACCCTGCTGGCCAAAGAGGCCGAAGTCGAAAACCTGAGCGACGCGCTCATGGAGATCGACGCCTTGTCCGTATCGGTTGAAGACGCCGATGCCGACACGGAACACGAAGAAGCCCTGTGGGGTGAGCCCGGCATGCCGGTGGCCCGCGAAGCCTGGCAACGCTCGACCATCAAGAGCCTGTTCCCCAGCGAAGCCGAAGCCCTGGAGGCCGCCACCCTGATCCTCGCGCAGGACTGGGCCGACGACATCCATGTGCAAGGCATTCAGCCGGTTGACGAGCAAGACTGGGTGCGCCTGACGCAATCCCAGTTCCAGCCCGTGCCCATCACCGACAGCTTCTACATCGTGCCAACCTGGCATGAGGTGCCTGCGGCAGCCAAGACCGTGATGCGCCTGGACCCCGGCCTGGCCTTCGGTACCGGCACCCACCCCACCACCCGCATGTGCCTGAAGTGGATCGCTCAAAACGCGTCTGCCTACGCGGCTCAGCGCGTGCTGGACTACGGCTGCGGCTCGGGCATCCTGGCCATTGGCGCCGCGCTGCATGGATCGGGCATCGTGGACGCGGTTGACATCGACCCGGCTGCGGTCGAATCCACCAACGCCAACGCCGAAGCCAATCTGGCGCATCTGAAAGCGGCCGACGGCAAGCTGCCCATCAACGCGGGCCTGCCCGATCTGGTAGGCGAAGCCAAGGCGAGCTACCCCGTCGTGCTGGCCAACATCCTGGCCACGCCCCTGAAGATGCTGGCCCCGCTGCTGGCCGGCCATGTCGCCCCTGGCGGCCACCTCGTGCTCGCTGGCATCCTGGCCCGCCAGGAGCAGGAATTGAAGGACGCCTACGCCGAAGTGGGCCTTCAGTTGCAGGTCGCCAACGAAGAAGAGGGCTGGATTCTGATGACGGCGCAGAAAGCCGCCTGATTCGTGACAAATCAATGGCATAAATAGGGCCCTATGAGCCTGGCCACCCGATGCACCCACTGCGGCACGATCTTCAAGGTCGTCCAAGACCAATTGAAGGTCTCGGAAGGCTGGGTGCGTTGCGGCCGTTGCAACGAGGTGTTCAACGCGCTGCCGGCGCTGTTTGACCTCGACAAGGACCCGCCTCCGCCACGGCCTGCGCACACAGCGGCCATCCCAGGGCCCTCACCAGCTGACGCACCTGCGGCTGTACAGCCGCCTCAACAGCCCGAGCCTCGGGTGGACTGGGCACCGCCCGAACCCACACCTGACACGGGCCACTATGCCGACGAGTCTGCAGGGCTGGCAAAACAAAGCGTACTGTCGGACGACGAGCTGAACCTGGGTATCGACTCTCAGCCTCCCGGCGCATGGGCGCGCACCCAACCGGCTGATTTCGCCTCTTCCGCACTGCCAGCGGAGCCGCAAACTCAAGCACCCAAGCACACGCTGGACGAAGACGACCTCGCGCTCGATCCCACGCCCATTGAAGGCACCACCGACTTCGAGCTCGACACTTCCATCGCCGTGGACGACAACACGCCGCTGGAAGTGGTGCTGGCCGCCACGTCCGGTGGCCGCATCCCGATGCCGGCGACGCCACAGCGGCATCAGCAAGAACCCGTCTACGCCGAACCGCCTGAGCCAGTCGAGCCAGCCCATCAGCCCTGGATGGACGAGCCCCCCGACGACGTGCCAAGCACCGACGAGGCCGACGCGCTCGACTCCCGCTACCTGATGCCCAACGAGCGCGAGCGCCGTGCACCGCACCGTCGTGACTCCGGTCCCGAGTTCGCTGATGCCCAGTTCCCAAGCGACGCCATGATCGACGCAGAGGAAGACTGGGCCTCGGATTTCGGTCCATCTGCACTGGACGCTGACGCAGCAACCCCAGAGCCTGCGCCAGCCCCCGTCAAGCGCCTCAATCAGGCCCCTGCACCTGTATCGACGGCTGCTTTGCGTGTCACTGAGTCGGCTCAAGCTGCGCCTTTGGCCATGCCCGCCGCCGCTTCGCCAGACGACATTCCCACCCTGCCTTCGCGCTTCGCATCGGACTTCGAACCCGAGCTGGCCATGCTGCCGCCCAGCGAGCGGCCAGGCAAACCCGGTACACGCGGCCGAGACAAAGCCGACCAGCCACCAGAGTTCCTCAAGCGTGCACAACGCAAGGCCTTCTGGCGTCACCCGGCCATGCGTGGCGTGCTCTCCTTGATGGCCTTGACGCTGGCGGCCACCCTGAGCCTGCAACTCGTGCACCAGTTCCGCGACCTGATCGCCGCCTGGCACCCGGCCAGCCGCCCGCTGCTCGCGCAATGGTGCGAGATGGCCGGCTGCAAGCTGGCCCCCCCCCTGCGCCTGGAAGCCCTGCAGGTCGATAACCTCGAACTCGTGCGCACCAGCTCCGAAGGCCCCGACAGCTACCGCCTCACGGTGGTCGTACGCAACCAGGCCGGCATCGACCTGGCCTGGCCACATGTGGACCTGACTCTGACCGACGACAACGGCGCCGTGATCGCGCGCCGCGTGTTCTCCCCCAACGACGCGCAATGGCTCGATACAGCTGACCCCAAAGCCAATGCAGCCGATGCCGCCAAGGCGGCCAGCATGGCAGCCAGCGTCCCCACAGCGGCCCCGAGCCAGCGCAGCACCACGCTGCAATGGCGCATCAAGGCCACTGACCTTCACCCAGCCGGCTACACCGCCGAGCTGTTCTACCCCTGATTGACATCACCTCCCGAGGATCACCATGTCTGTTCTGATCTGCGGCTCTCTGGCCTTCGACACCATCACGACCTTCCCCGGCCGATTTGCCCAGCAGATCCTGCCCGAGCAGGTGCACATCCTCAACGTGTCCTTCCTGGTGCCCACGCTGCGCAAGGAATTCGGCGGCTGCGCCGGCAACATCGCCTACAGCTTGAAGCAACTGGGCGGCGAGCCCCTGGTCATGGCCACCCTGGGCAAGGATGGCGCGCTGTACCGCAACCATCTGGAGCAGATGGGCGTGAGCCTGAAGTACGTCCACACCGTGGACAACGACTACACCGCCCAGGCCATCATCATCACGGATCAGGACAACAACCAGATCACCGCCTTCCACCCCGGCGCCATGGGCCAGGCCCACATCCAGCGCATCGAGGCCAATGCCGGCATCAAGCTGGCCATCGTCGCCCCGGACGGCCGTGACGCCATGATCCAGCACGCCGAGCAACTCAAGGCGGCCAACATCCCTTTCATCTTCGATCCGGGACAGGGCCTGCCCATGTTCGACGGCGACGACCTCAAGCGCTTCATCTCGCAAGCCACCTGGGTGGCCGTCAATGACTACGAAGCCAAGATGCTGGCCGACCGTACCGGCACCAGCCTGGCCGATCTGTCCAAATCGCACCTCAAGGGCCTGATCGAAACCCTGGGCGCCGACGGCTGCAACGTCTATGTGCAAGGCGAGAAGACCCACGTGCCCGGCGTCAAGGCCGCGGCCGTGATCGACCCCACCGGTTGTGGCGACGCCTTCCGTGGCGGCCTGCTGTACGGACTGGTCAATGGCTGGGATCTGGTCAAGTCGGTCACGCTGGCCAACCAGATCGGCGCCATCAAGATCGCCGCTGCGGGCCCGCAGAACTACACGCTGGATCGCGCCACCCTGGGCGTGTAAGCACAGCCTGCGTCACACCCTGTCACACAGCCGACCGACAGGGTGTCGGCGCCCGGCCCCGCTGCTGCGTTGGACATCCAACAAAAATACATCCAGCAGCGGAGCCCTCCATTGTCATCAACAGCCTCAACTGTCGCCCTGAACAGGCCGGCCTTCACGCCCCGCAGTGCCCTGCTCGCCTGCGCAATGCTGCTGGCCGCACTGCATGCCACACCCTCGTTGGCAGGCTGGTTTGGCAGCCCTTCCGCGCAACCCAAGGATGGGCTCACCCTGGCCACCTGGAACATGGACTGGCTGATGACGCCGCGTACGCACGATGAACTGGCGCCGCGCTGCATGAGCAAACAGCCCGCCAGCAACGAACACGCGTTCCCCTGCACCCCAGGCAAACCGCAGCCACCCACTCGTACCCAGGCCGATTTCGACGCCTTGGCGCACACCGCCAATCAGTTGCGCGATGAACAGCAAGCCGACGTCGTGGGCTTGCAGGAAGTCGATGGCCCGGATGCGGCGCGCATGGTGTTCAACAAGGGCTGGAAGCTCGACTGTTTCGTGAACCGTGCGCACCCACAGAAGGTGGGCTTCGCCATCCGCGAAGGCCTGCCCTACCACTGCAATGGCGATCTGAGTGCGCTGGATGTCGATGGCAGCACCCGTGCCGGCGCCGACATCACGCTCTATCCGGGCTCGCGCAACGAAGTTCGCCTGCTGGCGGTGCACCTCAAAAGCGGCTGCTTCGACGGCCGCCTGGACCGGCACTTCTCGCCTTGCGAACGCCTGCGCCAGCAAGCGCCCGTGGTGGAGGCGTGGATCGACCAGCGCGTGCGCGAGGGCAAGCCCTTTGCCGTGCTGGGCGACTTCAACCGCCACCTGGACAAGGACGAACGCTACCCCGCAGGCCCGGATGAAGCCGCACCCATCAACCTGATGCAGGCCTGGAGCGACAACAACCCACCCGGCGCCGTCCTGCTGCGCGCCACCCAGGGCGAAGCCTATGTACCCTGCGATGCCGACGACCACCACAAGGCCTATATCGACGACATCCTCATCGACCAGAAACTGGCCAGCGCCAATAAAAACAGGCGCTTTGCGCGCCTGTCGTTCAACCCACAGGACCATGGCCGGGAACTATCCGACCATTGCCCAGTGGTGTGGGGCCTCACGCCCTGATCAGGCCTTGCCCTGCGTGGCCACAGCCGCAGCCGCCTTGGCAGCAGCTTCGGCATCACCCAGGTAGTAGTGCTTGATGGGCTTGAGATTCTCGTCGAGCTCGTACACCAGCGGGATGCCGTTGGGGATGTTCAGGCCCACGATGTCGGCATCACCGATGTTGTCCAGGTACTTGACCAGGGCGCGGATCGAGTTGCCGTGGGCGGCGATCACCACGCGCTTGCCGGACTTGATGGCCGGGGCGATCTCTTCGTTCCAGTAAGGCAGCACGCGGGCCACTGTGTCCTTGAGGCACTCGGTCAGCGGGATCTGGTCGGCAGGCAGGCCGGCGTAGCGCAGGTCCTGGCGTTGGCCCATGGGGTCGTTGGCGGCCAGTTCAGGTGGCGGCGTGTCATAGCTGCGGCGCCACACCAGCACCTGCTCGTCGCCGTGCTTCTGGGCGGTCTCAGCCTTGTTCAAGCCTTGCAGGCCACCGTAGTGGCGCTCGTTGAGACGCCAGCTCTTGACCACGGGCAACCAGATGCGGTCCATCGCATCGAGGCAGTAGTTCAGCGTGTGGATGGCGCGCTTGAGCACCGAGGTATAGGCCACGTCGAACTCGTAGCCTTCAGCCTTGAGCAACTGGCCAGCCGAGATGGCTTGCGACACGCCGGTGGGCGTCAGGTCAACGTCAACCCAGCCGGTGAAGCGGTTTTCCAGGTTCCAGGTCGATTCGCCGTGGCGAATCAGCACGAGCTTGTACATGTGATCGATCCCAATCTGGTGAGAATGTGATGTCGGCCTGCGCGACCGACTGAACCCGGGATTTTATAATCCCTGTCTGCCCCGGCCCACCCTGGTTCGAGGGACGCCTCCCGCCCCCAGCAGGACAACCTGCACACAAAGAGAGTTTTTTGCATGACTTCCACGAGCTACATCGCCAACAACTGGTACTGGATGGTTGCAGCGGGGGCATCCGGCGCGCTGCTGCTGTGGCAACAGATCAAGGAAGGCGGCACCACCGGTGGCCTGAGCCCGGCCCTGGCCGTGCAGTTGATCAACAAGGAGCGCGCGCAGGTCATTGATGTGTGCGAACCGGCCGAATTTGCCGCAGCCCACGTGGCCGGCGCCAAGAACATCCCGCTGGGCGAAATCGCCAACGGCAAGGGACTGCCCGGCAACAAGAAGTTGCCCCTGGTCGTCGTGTGTGCGGCCGGCGTGCGCTCAGCCAAAGCTGTGACCCAACTCAAGGCCATGGGCTATGAAAACGCCCAATCGCTGGGTGGTGGCCTGAAGGCCTGGCGCGAAGCCAACCTGCCGATCGACAAAGCCTGAACCGAGACACGCGGGCGGGGCACTGGCGTGTGACTTGTCACCGCTAGTCCCCATGAATCAGGCGGGCATATCGAAACGGCGACAATATGCACATCGTCACTCATACCCCCAGCGGTTCCCTGCTGTCGTTCGATCATGCAAGCAGTCAAGATGTACACCACCCAGGTCTGCCCCTACTGCATCCGGGCCAAGAGCCTGCTCAAGCAGCGCGGCGTCGAGCAAATCGAAGAAATCCGGATTGACCTGGATCCTGGGCAGCGTGAGCACATGATGACCATCACGGGTCGACGAACCGTGCCGCAGATCTTCATCGGCGACACCCACGTGGGCGGCTGCGACGACCTGATGGACCTGGACAAGCGCGGGGGGCTGCTGCCCTTGCTAAGCGGCGCGTGACCAGGCCCGTGCGGCATCAGCACTGTCTGACGCCACTGAGGGTGAGGGCCTTTCAGCAAGGCGAATGACCGCCATCATGGTGTTGATGAGACGGGCGTACTGCGTCATGGCGAACAACAGACCCACGCCCGTCATCAGGTAGATGAACAACAAGACACCTTGCTGATGCAGCACGTCTTGCCGCGGCAGTACCAGGGTCAGCACCAGCGCCAGCATGGAGAAGACGCCCAGCAGGGCCCGCCCCATCCGATGAAACGTGAGGCGCTCGTTCAGGCAATCCAGTCTGGCGCCTTGCGCGGACTTGAGACTCAGAATGAGGATCAGCGCAAACAACTTGATGTACTCGCCTCTGATGCGCGTCCATCCGTGCACCAGCAGCCCGACCCAATTGACAGCACCCATGCGTTGAACAGCTTCACGGCCATCGGTATCACCTTCGGCTTGAAATGCGTCTGCGAGTATGGGCCCCTGGGATGATCTCAAGCAACGAATGAGGTACATCGCTTCATATAGCGTGGACATCAAGGTACTGATCATGTCGATGATGATGCCTGTTGCCAGCACGCCCATGGCACCCATGGCAGACAGCAATTGGCCCATGCCGGCATACGCCTGCGCCTTATCAGCTATCAACAAGCGCGCGTCAAACTGCATCTTCCAGTGAATCAGCAAGGGCGTTGTGCCAAACTGATCGGATGGCACATGGATATCGACCACGAACGCCAACGCGAGCAATGAAAACCAAAATAGCGCCCCGATGACCACGTAGTCCGCAAAGCGATCCCAGACTTTCATCACTGCACCTTGCCCGGCAATACAAGTGTTGATTCCGGCGCTACACCGCCACCGGCAGGAATTGGGCATTGGGCCGCCGGGCTGCTCGAAAACAGGCTCATCCCCCATTTCGACAGGATGCCAACGGCACACCCCAGCACGGCCCCGGCAACCGGCAGCGCCACAGCGCCAACGCCTGCACCCACCGCGCAATTGATCGCATATTGCCCACTGCCGGAGTCTGCATCGCAGGCCGCCTTGGCCTCGGGCGCAGCTGCCAGGCCGTAGACCGGATGACAGAGCAAGGCAGCGCCAAGGACTTGGATCAGTATCTTTTTCATGATCATCCCCTTTTGACGGTGTCCACCCAGCTGAAAGAAATTCAAGCCAATCGGGTTGCCACGGACACCATTCAATTCAGCGTATCACCATGTAAAACAGGTGCGCTACCCCCTAACCTGCCATATCGCCCCCCTTGCGTTGCGCCTGGCGCGACACGAAGCACCTGATCGGGCGCAAACCCTGAGCGCTGTGTGACAGCCGCGTCATCGGGCTGGTTCATAATCCAGCCCGATTGTCTTTCTGGCTTGGACTTCTTGCGCAAATACCGCGCCCGGCCTGCAACATCAAACCAACCTAGGAAAATCTGTCATGACCGACCAAGCCGCACAACCGTCTTTCTCCATTCAGCGCATTTACCTCAAGGACCTGTCGCTGGAGCTGCCTAACGCACCGGCCATCCTGCTGGAACAAGGTCAGCCTCAAGTTGACGTGCAACTGAACCTGCATGCCGAACCCGTGGTCGATGGCCTGTACGAAGTGGCCGTGACTGCCACCGTGACCGCCAAGGTCAACGACAAGGTGCTGTTCCTGGTCGAAGCCAAGCAAGCCGGCCTGTTCGAAATCAAGAACGTGCCTCAAGAACAGATGCAGCCGATCATCGCCATCGCCTGCCCACAGATCGTGTACCCCTACCTGCGCGCCACTGTGGCCGACGTGCTCAACCGCACCGGCTTCCCACCCGTGCACCTGACCGAAGTGAACTTCCAGGCCATGTACGAATCGCAGCTGCAACAAGCTGCCGCCAACGGTCAAGCACCCCAAGCCTGAATTGGCCGACACCGACGTCACGACTGGGCTCGCCACGCGCAACCTCACGGTATTGGGCGCGGGAGCCTGGGGCACAGCGCTGGCGATCAGCGCGTCCCGCCACAACCCACAGGTGATGCTGTGGGCGCGGGACGCCGCGCAGGTCGCAGACATGCGCTCAAGCCGCTGCAATACCCGCTACCTGCCCGACGCGAGCTTCCCTGAAGCGCTGCAACTCAGCCATGATCTGGATGAGGCGGTGGCGCACGCGCGCGCCAATGGCGGGCTGATCATCATCGGCACACCCATGGCGGCGCTGGGCAGCATGCTGCAAAGCCTGCCTGACGACGTGGCCACGCTGTGGCTGTGCAAGGGCTTCGAAAAAGGCACGGGGCGATTGGGTCATGAAATCGCCCAGGCGCTGCGCCCGCATGCGCGCAGCGGCATCCTGTCGGGGCCCAGCTTTGCCAATGAAGTGGCGCTGGGCCAGCCGACCGCCCTGGTTGCGGCCAGCACCGATCAGGCCCTGGCCGAGCAGGCCGTGGCAGCCTTCCACAGTGACAGCCTGCGCGTCTACACCTCGACCGATCCGGTCGGCGTGGAAGTGGGTGGCGCCGTCAAGAACGTGCTGGCCATTGCCACCGGCATCGTCGATGGCATGAACCTGGGCCTCAACGCCCGCGCCGCGCTGATCACGCGTGGCCTGGCGGAGATGACCCGCCTGGGTGTGGCACTGGGCGCCAGGCCAGACACCTTCATGGGCTTGTCAGGCCTGGGCGATCTGGTGCTGACGGCCACGGGCAACCTGTCGCGCAACCGCACGGTGGGCTTGCAACTGGCCACGGGCAAGAAGCTGGATCAGATCCTGCTCGACCTGGGGCATGTGGCCGAAGGTGTCTACAGCGCGGCCACGGTGTGGCAACGCGCGCAGACGCTGGGCGTTGCCATGCCGATCACGGAAGCCGTGGTGGCTGTGCTGGATGGGCGTTTGACACCTGCCGAGGCTGTCGGGGCACTGATGCGGCGTGAGGCCAAGGCTGAAGGCTGATTGTCTGGCGTACTGCCACCTTGGTCTCGCTTTTTCGTTGCAACGCGAGGCGGGGTCTGAACCAGACTTCGGCCAGGCTTCATTGTTGACGGTCCCGCTTTGCAAGCGGGACTGCCCTGCGATGCTCGCGAGGAAGTGGCGCCAGAGAACTCCCTGCGTGGTCTGACGACCACTCCGGTCAAACAGCTCCGGCGAGTCAGATGAACGAAGCACGCTGCGCGTGCCCACTTCCCCACTGCGCTTCTCGGCGTCAACAAGGCGCCCGGCCAAAGTCCGGCTCAGCCCTTTTCCGCCTCGCTCATCGCATGCACAGGCTGCTTGTTCTGGCTGGTCCACCAGCGGGGCGAAACAAGGCTGAGGGGGCATGCGGCTGGGCGCCTTGTTGGCGTCGAAGGCGCGCAGGGAGGCTCAGGTTTGCCCCTTGCTGCAAGCAAGGGGATGGCGAGCATGTTTGAGGCCGCAGGCAGAGTTGCGCAGCCACCTGAGCTGGACGAGCACCGTAGAGCAGTCCCGCATAGCGGGACCGCCAACATGACGCCCGGACGCATGCCCCCTCGGCCGCGCCCGCGCTGCAAGGTCAAAGCGCTCAAGCCGACGCAAGAATCGACCAGGAGCAAAGCACCGTTCAAGCCCCGCCCGCGTACCCGTTCTGCCGCCAGGCCTCGAACACCGCCACGGCCACGGCGTTGCTCAAGTTCAAGCTGCGTTGATCAGCACGCATGGGCAAACGCACCCGCTGCGCCGTGTCAAAGGTCTCACGCAAAGCCGGATCCAGGCCACGCGTCTCACAGCCGAACACGAACCAGTCTCCAGGCTGCCATTGCACTTCGTTGAAAGGACGGCTGCCCCGCGTGGTGAAGGCAAACATCCTCTTCGGATCAGGCTGCATGGCCTCGATGAAGGCCGCCCAATTGGCGTGGCGACGCACGTCAGCGTACTCGTGATAATCCAGGCCCGCGCGGCGCAGCAGCTTGTCATCCATCGAGAAACCCAAGGGCTCGATCAGATGCAGCTCGCAGCCGGTATTGGCCGCCAGCCGGATCACATTGCCCGTGTTGGGCGGGATTTCAGGTTCAACGAGGACGATGCGAAACATGGGGGCGCATTATCCCCTGCCCGCGCTCAGCCGCCCGTGGTCTGCTTGAAGGCCATCACGGCCTGATTGCGCAGCGTGCGCAGCAGCGAGAGTTCCTTCTCGTTGACCTGAAGGCTGTTGGCCTTGCCCTTGTCGGCGTAGATCATGCCCAGCACGATGTCAGGCTGGCCCTTGCGCTTCATCACCAGGGGCAGCAGCAGGAAGGTCGGGGCCTGAACCTGATCACGGAACCAGGTCGGCAGACGACCCACGATGGTCGGCGCAGCGGCGTCGGCGATCAGCATGTCGGCGTTCTTCAGGCAAACGATGGAGAACAGATCCGGCGTCGCGCCAGCAGGTATCACCAAGGGGATACGAAATGCCGCCTTGACCACATCCACCTGCTCGCCAATGCCCATGCGCCCCAACAAGGCGCCCGTCTTGGCATCACGCAAGCAGAAGATGACGCGGCGGCAGTTCAAGGCGCGCAGCATGGTCTCCAGGATCATGTGCAGCACGTCGTTGAGCTTGAAAGACTCCAGCAAGGTGTTGGTGATGTCCTGGATGCCGTTGGTCAGCACATTGGCCACCTCCTGATCGGGCAAGGGCATCTCGGCGGTCAACGCGCCATCGGCAGGGCTCAACTCCAGCCCCAGATCCTGAGCACTGGGGCCACCGGTTTGCGCGGCGTTGGGGGCATCGACGTAGTAGTGATCCAGCAGCTTGTCGGCGGGCGACGTGGCCGGCACGCTCATGTTCAAGGCGTGGGTCAGCTCGGTCAGGCGCTTGCGCGCGCGACTGGCCGCGTCCTGCAAGGCATGGGGCGACAGGTCCAGCGCCTTGCCATAGGTGGTCGACAGATTGGTGAGCAGATCGCCCAATTCGCCCGGTTCGGCCTCCAGCATGCTGTCGGCCGCCGCGTTGGCCAGGCTCGCCATCCACCACACACGCTCAGGCCGCGCAGCCAGTGACTGCTTGGGTACATTCGCGCCCGGAGAGCCCATGCAAGCCCTCAGGCCATCAGGCAGGCCCCACATCTTGCCGACCTTGTCGGCCAGCTTGTCCAGCGGCACGCCCAGCACCTTCTCGGCAGCTTGAACCTCGGTCATGGGCGGGGCACCGTCCTTGCCGGCCATGATCAGGCGGATCTGCTCGGCATCGTCGGGCAGGTAGTAGGACACCAGCATGCGGCCCAGATTACGGAACAGCGCGCCCAGGTAGGCGTCTTCGGCCTCCTTGGTCGTGCGGCTCAGTTCACTGGCCAGGGTGCCGGCCATGACCGTGCGCAGAAACTCCACCTTCAACTGCTGGGCATGCGCCTTGTCCTGCATGTGATCGAGCAGCATCAGCGACAGCGCCATATTGCGCACGCCGCCTGCGCCAATCAAGGCGACTGCGCGGGACACGGTGCTGATCGGGTCCGTCCCGGCGCGCCGAAAGTGAGCCGTGTTGACCACGCGCAGCAATTTCTGCGTGAGCGCCACATCTTGCAGCACCTCGTCGCACAAGGACTGCATGCTGTCCGTCTCGGAGTTGGACAGCGCCTGCACCCGCGATACCGACGTCGATAGCGCCGGGAAATCGCTTTTGAAGCGCATTCGGCGCAACAAATACTCGAGTGTCAACTCGGCATCGTCGATGTCTGAAGCGGCAGGTGTCTGGTTTGAGTCGGGCATGGTGGCTCTTGTCCTCGTCCCTCATTGGGCCCCAAATCCCGTCCATTGAAAATGGGATTCGCCCGGTTTTCCGGCCTCAGTTCCTCATAAATGCGCGCCATATCGGGGCATTCCCAGGGGTCAGAAGATACCGAAGTGATACCGATGCGTATGGGCAGGCCTCCTAGACTGGGCGCCAGTACCCATCACCAAGCAAAGTCATCAGGAGCCATCTGCATGAGTTTCCACATTGCCATCATCGGCGGCGGCGTCTCGGGCCTGTCCGCAGCCTACTACCTTCAGCAGCAGGCGCTGAGCAGCGGGCAGGCCCTGGACATCACCGTCTACGAACGCAAACCCCAGTTTGGCGGCAACGCGGATACCGTGGTCGTCAAACTGGGGACCCTGCAGAACGGGCAGGGTCAGCCTGAGCGGGCCTTCATCCGCTGGGCCGATCTGGGCGTCAACGATGTGAACCTGGCAACCTACGTCAAGCTGGCCGCCTTGATGAAGGACATCGGCTACCTCCAGCACATGAAGCCGCTGCAGGACACCACCAGCTACTTCACCGCCGATGGCAACGAATACCTCACGGACGACGCGGCCCTGTACAACGGCGTGTCTGACGCGCGCTTCAACCTCGCCCAGACCGATGGGGGCGAATTGAGCAAATTGATCGCGGTGGTTCACCAGCATGCGATCGACCTGGTGGCACCGCCCGCAGGCGGCCCGCCCCCCGTTCCAGTGAGCTACACGGTCGCGCACTACTTCGACAGCTGCATCGCCAATCCTGAAGGCATGCTGGCGGCCACGGCACGCCGCCTCCAGATCCAGATCAACTGGGGTGATCCGGCCATCCCGGCGCGCATCGCACGCATCCGCGACGAGATCTACTACCCGCGCATCTCGGCCATGTACTTCACGGACAACGAGACCGGCCCCGGCGGCATGCCTTTGCAGTCGCCCTTTCAGTACTACCGCGTGCAGGAAGGCGGCGTGACACCAGATCGCCGCTACTTCGAATACGGCTCACAGCACTGGCTGCAAGCGCTGGCCCGCTGGATGGAACAGCACAGCACGGACAAGGTCAAGGTACGCCACCACATGGGTGCACCCGTGAAGGTGACGATTTCGCCGGCCAGCGCCGTGGTCACGCCCTCTGATGCACCGCCCGAACACGTGGACCTGGTGCTGATGGCACTGCACGCGGACGACGCCCTGCATGCGCTGGAGTTCAAGGGCATCCCTACCGACACGGCGCACGCCATCCAGGCCACACTGCACCAGGTGCGCTACACACGCAGTTACGGCGTGTGCCACACCGACGACCGACTGCTGCCGCGCAACCGCAATGTCTGGCGCACCTACAACGTGCTGGTGCATTCACCGGCTCAGCAGGTACAGCCTTATCGGATGAGCTACGTGGAGAACTTCCACCAGAACGACCCGCTCACCCCATCGCTGGACCACATCGGACTGCCCATGTTCTTCACGTCCTTGTTGCCCGACCTCAAACAGGTACAGGCCAACGCCGTGCTGACCCGATTGAATGGCGACGAAGTGCCCCAAAACCTGCGAGACGCACTGCCCCACCTGGCCCAAAGTCATGCCCCGGCACATCACCCTCAGACGGGCTACAGCCACGAACTGGGTGCGACGCATGCCCATCTGGCGGGCAAGGCCTGGGCATTGTTCAAACACAACGTCCTGAACGTGAATTGCATCGATGCGCAATCACGCATGCAGGCCATCAATGAAGACAACGCCCAGCGCCCACTGATGCCCTTGTTCTTTGGCGGCGGCTGGACGAACGGCGCAGGCTTGCATGAGCAGTGCCTGGCGCAATCCCAACTGCTGACGCAATGGGCTCAGCGCTACATCAACCGGCACCAGGCTGCTTGAAGGGCTCACGCCCGCATCACGCCAGACTTCACCGCAACAACACACGTGGCAACTTGAGCAGCACATGCAGTATTTGCTGCTCACGCAGTGCCATCCAGGCAGGGTCATCAGGGTGCGGCAAAGCGTCCAGATCCTGGCACCTGTGCATGAAGTCATGCAGCAAACGCACCCAGGGCGTTGGCTCACGCCCTGTGCTTTGCAACCAGTTTTCACCCAGACGGCGCGCCGCGTCGTGCTGGCCACGCAGCATGCACACCTCCATCGCACTGGCGTGGAAGCGGTACACGTTGTGGGCCACGCAGCCGCGCTCAATCTGGGCCTGTGCGCGCTCGATCATGATCATGGCGCGCTCATCCTGGCTGTGCAGCAAAGCCCAGGTTCCCATGACCCACGGCCCAATGAAGGCATGCAGTTTCAGTCGCTCCACGCCATCCAGCGCCAGTTGAATGACACGCTGAGCCTGCACCTCGTCACCTGAGGCATACAAGGCACGGGCCTGGGCCTCTTGCAAGAAGGGTTCGAAGCGCATGGCCCCCATGGCGCGGCAGATCATCAGCCCTTCGTTGATATGAAAGAGCGCTTCCTGAGGCCGCCCACAACCCAGCTCGATCCAACTGGCCGTCAAGCGCGACACCAACTCCGCCCGCCGATTGCCCACGCGACGGGCCAGCACAGCGGAGGCCACCGCCTCCATCAGCGCCTGAGGCGTCTGGCACAGGTAGATCTGCGTGGTCGCCAGCATGAAGCGGTTGGAGGCTTCGATATCCCGCAAACTGTGCTCATCACACAAGCGCAGGCAGCGCACGAAGTGATCGTTCGCCGTGTGCATCAGGCCTTCCGCGTAGAAGGAGTCACCCAGCCCGCTGAGCGCCTGGGCTTGCAGACGCGCAGCTCCCGCCTGTTGGGCCACATCCATGGCCAGGCCGTGGTGCATGCGGCTGCGCGCCACATCGCCACGCGGAAAGTACAGATTGCCCTTGAGATAGTGCAAGGCCGCCAGTTGAGCCAGAGCATCTGCCGCCTTCGCTTGCGGCAAAGCCTCGTCGATCAAGGCTTCTTCGGCCACCAACTCTTCCAGCACATTGAGCACGCTGGCCAATGCGACCTTGGCTTTCAGCCGCGACACCTCGTCCGGCGCGTGCGCTACAGCGCGCTCATATGCTTCACGCGCCTGCGGCATGCTGCCCATCTTGGCATGCACATCACCCAGCATCATGGCGTGAGCATGTTCATCACGCGAGGCATAGTCGATGCCACCATACATAAGCAGCAAGGACAAAGCTGCCTCATGATCAAAGTCTTCGTGACGCGTTCTGGCTGCAGCCAACAAAGCCACAGGCGCATGTGGCTGCCTGGCTTTGTGCAAATGCTGGGCTGCCAACACCGCATCGCTTGATTCAAAGTGCTGCGCAACCTGCACATGCATGGCCTCGCGCTGCCGAACAGGCAAGGCCTCATAGATGCCCTGGCGAATCAAGGCATGCAGGAAATCGAAGCGATCGCCATCCAGATGGCGCTCCAGGTGGCGCAGAAGACAGTGCTGCACCAAGACATCCAGTTGATAGCCTGGCGCAGGCATCAAGGCATGGATGTCTGCCGTACTGAAGGACTGGCCCAGCACCGCCGCCAAGCGCAAAGCATGACGATCCTGCGGCGACACCTCATCCAATCGCACTTGCAGCAAATGCTGGAAATTGTCGGGCAGTTG
>NZ_SCTN01000561.1 GCF_004297345.1 Aquabacterium sp.
TGCCTCGGTATCTCGAGTCAACGGCGGTCGCAGCGCCGATGCGTCCGATCTGGGGGATTGGGTCACCTCAACCGACGTCACCAACATCAACAACGAATTGGGATTCAGCACGGGCTGTACCGAGCAAGCTCGCAGCAGTTGGCATGGCACGCGGGTGGCAGGCATCATTGGTGCGCAAACCAATAACAACATCGGCATGGCTGGCATGGCACCGGATGCGCGGATCGTCCCCGTGCGCGTGCTGGGCAAGTGTGGCGGCTGGGACTCTGACATCCTGGCGGGCATGCGGTGGGCCGCAGGCCTGTCGGTCAATGGGTTGCCGGCCAACGGCCATCCAGCCAAAGTGCTGAACATGAGTCTGGGTGCCGTGGAAAGTTGCCCGCAGACCTACAAGGATGTGCTGGCCGAACTGGCGCCATTAAGGGTCGTGGTGGTGGCCTCGGCTGGCAATGACAATGGGTTGGATGTGTCATCGCCAGCCAATTGTCCTGGCGTCATTGCCGTGGCCGGATTGAGGCACATCGGTACCAAGGTCGCATTTTCTTCAGTGGGATCCGAGGTCAGCATCAGCGCACCGGGGGGCAACTGTGTCAACGAGAACGGGGGGCCGTGCCTCTATCCCATCCTGACAACAAGCAATTCAGGTGCGACGGTACCGATTGCCGATACCTCCGGGGGCTCGACCTACTCGGATTCGGTCAACCACCCCTCATACGGCACCAGCTTTTCTGCTCCGCAGGTCAGTGGTGCCGTGGCCATGATGCTGGAGGCTCGTCCGGCTTTGACATCGGCCGCCGTGCGGTCATTGCTGAAGGCTTCCGCCAGATCTTTCCCGACATCGGGCAGTGCAGCCGATGTGGCCAGTTGTCACTTGCCCAACGGCGACGTTCAGGATGAGTGCTATTGCACCACGCTGACATGCGGTGCAGGCATGCTGGATGCGAATCAGGCTGTTCAGTTCGCATTGACGCATGCGGCGGCCGTGATCACACGCGTGCCCGACGCACCCCTGCCGCGGCAGGCTATTGCATTCAGCGGCACGCAGTCCATGGCCAGTCCGGGGGGCAGCAGCATCGTGTCCTACCACTGGGATCTGATTGACGACGGCGGTATCGTCAGCAGCAGTGGCTGGTCAGCTGACAGCAACTCGATCCTGGTCACGCCAACTGCTGATGGCTTCTTCCTGATCAGACTGACCGTGGTCGATGATCAAGGCCGCTCCGCAAGCAGTGATGAATGGGTGATTGTCGGGCAGCCCGTCGTGAGATCGACTTCGGCCGCAGCGGCTAAAAGTGACAGCGGCGGCGGAGGTGGCGGAGCCGTGTCCTGGCTTGAATTGCTGATGCTGGGCGGGTGTTGTGCCTTGGCTTTGCGGGGCAGCATCAGGCGTAACGTCAAGGCATGAGCATCAATTCGTCGAACGCCACGTTCTTGACGCGCGCAGGCATATCCTGCTCTTC
>NZ_SCTN01000388.1 GCF_004297345.1 Aquabacterium sp.
CTCTTCCGATCTCCCTGCGCCAGGCCTATTACGACCAGGCCAAGGCCCTGATGGAGGGGGGTTGTGACGTCTTCCTGATCGAAACCATTTTCGACACGCTCAACGCCAAGGCCGCCATCTTCGCGGTCGATCAGCTGTTTGAAGACACGGGCGAGCGCCTGCCCATCATCATCTCGGGCACGGTGACGGACGCCTCCGGCCGCATCCTGTCTGGCCAGACCGTGAGCGCCTTCTGGCACTCAGTGCGCCACGCGCATCCGCTGGCCATCGGCCTGAATTGCGCGCTGGGCGCCACGCTGATGCGCCCCTACATCGAGGAGCTGTCCAAGATCGCGGGTGACACCTTCATCAGCTGTTATCCCAACGCCGGCCTGCCCAACCCGATGAGCGACACCGGTTTCGATGAGACGCCCGAGATCACGGGCGGTCTGGTGGAAGAGTTCGCCAAGGCGGGTTTCCTCAACATCGCCGGGGGCTGCTGCGGCACGACGCCGGGTCACATCGCGGCGATTGCCAAGCGCGTGAGCGCCTACAAGCCGCGTTGCCTGCATGAAGGCAACACGGGTTTTCTGAGCGATTTGAAGGCCGCTTAAATTCTTTGCTGCACGGACCGCGCCATCTGGCGCAGGTCGATCACGGGCAGCAGCTTGGCCTGCGGCCCGGCGCCCACTTGAGCCAGATCCTTGGTCGATGCCCGCTGGCTGCCATGCTCGGGGCCGGGCGTCCATCTGGCCTGTTCGATGGCCCGCAGTTGCGGCACCGCAAAACCCACCAGCTCACCTTCAGAGGCCACCACCAGCACGCTGGAGGGCGGCGTCTGTCCATCAGCCTGGCTGCCTGTCAGGTGCGTGAGGCTGAGCACCGGAATGGACCGGTTGCGGTTGACCATGAAGCCCAATAGCGGGCCATAGGCATCCGACAGTGCCGTGTCGCAGGCATAGGGCAGGATCTCTTCGACTTGCTCCAGTGGCGTGGCGGTCTCGCCACCCAATGTGTAGGTGAGCATGGCTTGCGTGCCAGCCTCCGACTGCGCACTGGTAGAAAAGGTCGTTGCGTTGAGGACGGCGCCGCTCATGGGCGCGTTGACGCCGGCCAGTGCGGCCACGGCGGGGAAGGCCTTGAGCGCCGGGCCATTGAGCAGCAGGTACTGGCTGGCCATTTCTCCCGCACGTTCCGCGCGCTCGGTGGACAAGACCGATGCGCGCAGTGCGCCTGAAAACAAGTCGGGATTGGGCAGTGCAAAAGCCGGCACCGGCATCACGTCGTCGGGCATGGTACGCACCACGTCGATCACTTCGCTGACCAGAAAAGCCACGTGGCCGGCGTCCAGCGACAGCACAAAGGCATGGGCGGCCTCGTCCACATCGAGTTCGCCCAGACCGCACAGGCTTTGCAGGTCCACGGCGGGCACCTTGGCGCCGGCATAGTCGATCACGCCTTTGCAATGGCCCATGGCCAAGGCGGAGGGGTAGATATCGGGGTGGGACATGGTGGCGTGAACCGCCATCGCATCCATGGCCAGGGCGATGCGACTGCAGCGCATCAGCATCATGGGCCGGGCCTCGTCACTGATTTGAACTTCGTCGCGTTCTTCCTGTGTTCGCTGGCGGTCGGGCTCGGGGTCTTCGACCATGGGCACGCCATCCAGTTGCGACAAGGCCTGGGGCGACAACAGACTCACCAGCAGGTCGGCATCCTCTCGGCGAATGCTGCCCAGGAAGGTGGCCGTGGTTGGATCCGATGAACTGGCCAGGTGGATGTGGCTGCTTTCGCAGGCAAAGATGCCGGTCACACCATCAGCCAGCAGCCCCAGCAGCTTGCCGGCATGCGCCATGATGATGACGCAGGGATACTGACTGGACTGAACTTCTCGGCCCAGCGCAATGCGCAGATCGACCACAGGCACGACCACGCCGCGCAGATCCAACCCGCCGACCACACTGGCCGCAGGGCAGGGCAGATCGATCAAGGTGCCGCAGGGCATGACCTCGCGCAGGGCCTCCATCGGCAAGGCCAGTTGCATGCTGCCCAGTGAGAACCCACCGAAGCTCTGGATGGATGTGACGGTTTCCATGTCACTGCAGCGCCGAGTCGGCCAGATCCTGAATCACCTCGGTGACCTTGCCTGTCATCTGGCGCTGGCGCTCTGCTGCATCCGCGATGGCGGAGACGTTGTTGCCTGTGCGCGCCACGCTGGACATGATGCCTTCGAAGCTGCGCGCAGCCTCCTTGCTGACTTCGGCACCGTTGTCGACCTGATGCGTAGATTCATCAATCAGCTTGGCGATCTCGCGCGCGGCTTGTGAGCTGCGCTCGGCCAGCTTGCGTACCTCGCCTGCGACCACCGAGAAGCCCACGCCATGCTGGCCTGCCCGTGCGGCTTCGATGGCGGCGTTGAAGGCCAGCAGATTGGTCTGATTGGCGATTTCACCGATCACGCGCACGATCTCGGAGACGCGCACCGAGCTCTTCTGGATGGCGTCGATGGCACCGATGGACTTCTGAATGGCTTCGAACCCGACACGGGCCGCGCTGGATGCTTCCTGGGCCATCTCGGCGGCGACACCCGAGTTGGCGGCAATGGCCGTGATGCTCTCGATCAGATGCTGAACGCTGTCGCTCATCTCGTGAGCTTTGGTCGAGATGCGGTGCTCCAGCTCCACTTCCTTGGTCACGTCATGGGCGTACTTCACGATCTTCGTGACCTGGCCATTCATGTCCATGATCGGGTTGTAGGTCGCCTGGATCCAGACCTTGCGATTGAACTTGCCGACCCGCTCGAACCGGCCGGCCACAAACTGGCCTTCGCTGAGTTTGAGCCAGAAGTCGCGGTACTCCACGCTTTGCGTGTACTCCGGCGAGCAGAAGATGCTGTGATGCTGGTTCTGGATTTCGCGCAGGGTGTAGCCCATGCTGCTCAGGAAGTGGCGGTTGGCGGTCAGCACGTTGCCGTCCAGATCGAACTCGATCACAGCTTGTGCGCGGTCAATCGCGGCAACCTTGGCTTCGAACTCGGCGCTGCGCAGTTTTTCCTGCGTCACGTCGATGGCGAATTTCACCACTTTGACGGGCTTGCCGTGGATGTCGAGGATGGGGTTGTAGGTGGCCTGGATCCAGACCTCCTTGCCGTCCTTGCCCAGGCGTTTGTATTCGCCGCTGTCGAACTCGCCCCGATTGAGCCGATCCCAGAAGAGCTGATAGTCGGTGGATGCGGCGTCCGTCGCAGGCACGAACATGCGGTGGCGTTGCCCCTGGATTTCCTCAAGCTGGTAGTTCATCAGCGCCAGAAAGTTGGCGTTGGCGGTCAGGACCTTGCCGCTCATGTCGAACTCGATCACCGCCTGGGCCTTGTTGATGGCGTCGATCTTGCCGTCGTCTTCCAGCGATTTGATCTTGGCTTGCGTGACGTCCGTGGCGAACTTGATGATCCGGGTGGGCTTGCCATCCGGGCCCAGGATGGGGTTGTAGGACGCCAGGATGTAGATGCTGCTGCCATCGGCCTTGTAGCGATGGAACTCGCCCGATTCGAAGCGGCCGGCGCGCAAATTGGCCCAGAAGGCCTGGTAGCC
>NZ_SCTN01000389.1 GCF_004297345.1 Aquabacterium sp.
CGTTGTCATAGGCTGCATCGGCCACCGAGCGCACGCGGGCATAGTGGCCCGTGGCGATCTTCTCGGCGCCCAGGCGCATGGCGTGGTCCAGAAAGGCCTTGAACTTGATCTCGGCATTGCACAGCACGTCCGGGTTGGGCGTGCGGCCGGCCTGGTATTCGCGCAGAAACTCGGCGAAGACGCGGTCCTTGTAGTTGGCCGCGAAGTTCACGTGCTCGATCTCGATGCCGATCACATCGGCCACCGAGGCGGCATCCAGGAAGTCCTGGCGCGACGAGCAGTACTCGCTGTCATCGTCATCTTCCCAGTTCTTCATGAAGATGCCGATGACCTCGTGGCCCTGTTGCTTGAGCAGCCAGGCAGTCACGGCCGAATCCACGCCGCCGCTCAGGCCGACGACCACGCGCTGGCGTTGTGTCATGAGAATCAGGATGCGCGGTTGTGGGCGGGCGCCGTGAACACGCTTTCGTGCACGGTCAGGATGGACAGCGGGTAGCGCTCGCCGGCCAGATAGGCTTCCAGGCACTCCAGCACCAGAGGGCTGCGATGGCGTTCGGGGCAGGCGCGGATCTCGTCGGCCGTCATCCAGACCGCGCGCACGATGCCTTCGTCCAGCTCCAGTGCCGGATCGGCGTCGCTGACCGAGCCGAAGAAGGCCAGGCGCAGATAAGTGATGTCCTCGCCCGTGCGGGTCCGGCGGAAGCGCGACATGAACATGCCCAGGAAGCCCTCGGGCTCGAAGGTACAGGTTGTTTCTTCCAGCGTCTCGCGGATCACACCCTGCACGGGCGACTCGCCCGGATCCAGATGCCCGGCCGGGTTGTTCAGCAGCAGACCGTCCGAGGTTTCCTCCTCGACCAGCAGAAAGCGACCGTCGCGCTCGATCAGCGCAGCAACGGTGACATTGGGCTTCCAGCGCACCTTGGGTGCGTGGAGAGGCTCATGCTGGGGCGAAGGCTCCAGCAGCAAATCGGCGGTCTTCATGAGGCGGGCATTATCCCTGAATGTCTTGTCAGATGCATGACTGAACGCCCTCGTGGGATACCCCAAGAAGGGGCGTGCCGGGCAGGGTTCGCGCGGCGTGTTCAGCACCCCGTGCGATTTCAGATCTCGAATTTGACAACGCAAAACATCAAATTGAGGGGGTTTGGGGTGTCCGGACAGGCCAAAACGTCCTCTCTGTCGGTTCAAACCCTAGGAAATACATGAACTTTGTGTATGCTGGTGGGTTAGGCAAAGTTCACGCCGGTCGCGCTTGTCATATCAAGTAGCGGCTGCATCATCCACATGTGTAGGAGACTCGGATGCTGATAGGCATTCCCTTGGAGACCCTCGCGGGCGAAACCCGCGTGGCCGTGACCCCGGAGACCATCAAGAAATTGAAGGCTCAAGGCCACACCTTGCGTGTGCAGGCCGGCGCTGGCATTGCCGCCAGCGTGACCGACGAAGCCTATGTGGCCGCCGGTGCCGAGATCACTGATGCAGCAGGTGCCCTGGGTGCCGACATGGTGCTGAAGGTGCGTGCGCCGCAGCCCGATGAACGTGCCCAGATGAAACCCGGCGCCGTGCTGGTCGGTATGCTCAACCCGTTCGACAAGGACGGCTTGCAAGGCATGACCGATGCCAAACTGACCGCCTTCGCCCTGGAAGCCGCGCCCCGCACCACCCGTGCCCAGAGCATGGACGTGCTGTCCTCGCAGGCCAACCTGGCTGGCTACAAGGCCGTGATGATCGCCGCTGACAAGTACCAGCGCATCTTCCCCATGCTGATGACCGCTGCCGGCACCGTCAAGGCCGCCCGCGTGGTGATCCTGGGCGTGGGCGTGGCTGGCTTGCAAGCCATCGCCACCGCCAAGCGCCTGGGGGCCGTGATCGAAGCCTCCGACGTGCGCCCCTCCGTGAAGGAGCAGGTCGAGTCGCTGGGTGCCAAGTTCATCGACGTGCCTTACGAGACCGCCGAAGAGAAGGAAGCCGCTGAAGGCGTGGGCGGTTACGCCCGCCCGATGCCGCAATCCTGGCTGGACCGTCAGAAGACGGAAGTGGCCAAGAAAGTGGCCGCAGCCGACATCGTCATCACCACCGCCCTGATCCCTGGTCGTGCCGCCCCCGTGCTGGTCACCGAGGACATGGTCAAGGCCATGAAGCCCGGCTCCGTCATCGTCGACCTGGCTGCGGCCCAAGGCGGCAACTGCCCCCTGACCGAAGCCAACAAGACCGTGGTCAAGCATGGCGTGACGCTGGTGGGTGAAACCAACCTGCCCGCGCTGGTGGCCGCTGACGCGTCTGCCTTGTACGCCCGCAACGTGATCGACTTCCTGAAGCTCGTCTTCAACAAGGAAGGCCAGTTCAACGTCGATCTGGAAGACGACATCGTCAAGGCTTGCCTGATGTGTCGTGACGGCCAGCTGCTGCGCGCCTGATGCGCGCACGGTGAGCCCTGAGGAGAAAGCCATGCAACGCAATATGCTGCGCGCGAAACTGCACCGCGCCACTGTCACCGAAGCCATCCTGGACTACGAAGGTTCATGTGGCATCGATGAAGACCTGATGGACGCAGCCGACATGAAAGAGTTCGAGTACATCGAGCTCTACAACGTCAATAACGGCGAGCGTTTTGCCACCTACATCATCAAGGCGCCGCGTGGCTCCGGCACGATCTCGCTCAATGGCGCGGCCGCTCGCCGTGCCCATGTGGGCGACCTGCTGATCATCTGCACCTACGCGCCGATGAACGAGGAAGAAGTGGCCAGCTACAAGCCCAAGGTCGTTTTGCTTGACGCAGGCAATGCGATCAAAGAGATCCGCAAGTTCGACTGATCGCCTGACAGACTGATTTCTTACTATCTGGAGACAACGATGGAAGCTTTAGAGCCCGTCAGCCATGTCGTCATCAACCTGAGCATCTTCGTGTTGGCCATCTACGTTGGCTACCACGTGGTCTGGACGGTGACCCCTGCTTTGCACACACCCTTGATGGCCGTGACCAATGCCGTGTCCGCCATCGTCATCGTGGGCGCCATGCTGGCGGCCGCACTGACCGTCACGCCTCTGGGCAAGGCCATGGGCCTGCTCGCCGTGGCGCTGGCGGCCGTGAACGTGTTCGGCGGCTTCCTCGTCACGAGGCGCATGCTTGAAATGTTCAAGAAGAAAGACAAGAAAGCGGGAGCCAAGTAAATGAGCATGAACCTCATCGCTTTGCTCTACCTGTTCGCCTCGGTGTGTTTCATCCAGGCGCTCAAAGGTTTGAGCCACCCGACCACGTCCATCCGCGGCAACATGTTCGGCATGATCGGCATGACGATCGCCGTGCTGACCACGGTTGGCCTGATCCATGGTCAGGCTACCGCGCTGGGTGTGGACTTCGGCCAAGGCATCGCCTATGTGCTGGGTGCCCTGGTGGTGGGCGGCGCAGCCGGCTCCATCATGGCCAAGCGCGTCGAGATGACGAAGATGCCCGAGCTGGTCGCCTTCATGCACAGCATGATCGGTCTGGCCGCCGTGTTCATCGCCATCGCCGTGGTGGCTGAGCCCTACGCCTTCCAGATCGTGGCCAAGCCCATTGGTGATGCGCTGGCGGTGATCCCGGTGGGTAACCGCCTGGAGCTGTCGCTGGGTGCTGCTGTGGGTGCCATCACCTTCTCCGGTTCGGTGATCGCTTTCGGCAAGCTGTCTGGCAAGTACAAGTTCCGCCTGTTCCAGGGCGCGCCAGTGAACTTCGCTGGTCAGCACATGCTGAACCTGGTGCTGGGCCTGACCGCCGTGGCCCTGATCGCCACCTTCATGGCTTCCGACGTGCAACGTCTGGACGTGTTCTTTGCCCTGGTGGCGCTGAGCTTCGTTCTGGGCGTGCTGATCATCATCCCCATCGGTGGCGCTGACATGCCCGTCGTGGTGTCGATGCTCAACAGCTACTCGGGCTGGGCGGCTGCCGGTATCGGCTTCTCGCTGAACAACTCCATGCTGATCATTGCCGGTTCGCTGGTGGGCTCGTCGGGCGCGATCCTGAGCTACATCATGTGCAAGGCCATGAACCGCTCGTTCTTCAGCGTGATCCTGGGCGGCTTCGGCGGCGAGGCCACGGCTGCAGCAGGTGGTGCGCAACAACAGCGTCCCGTCAAGAGCGGCTCGGCTGACGACGCCGCCTTCATCCTGGGCAACGCCGAAACCGTGGTCATCGTGCCCGGTTACGGTCTGGCTGTGGCCCGTGCCCAGCACGCCGTCAAGGAACTGGCTGCCAAGCTCACCGAGAAGGGCATCACCGTCAAGTACGCGATCCACCCTGTGGCGGGCCGCATGCCGGGTCACATGAACGTGCTGCTGGCCGAGGCCGAAGTGCCTTACGACCAGGTGCACGAGATGGAAGACATCAACGGCGAATTCGGTCAGGCCGACGTCGCCATCATCCTGGGTGCCAACGACGTGGTGAACCCCGCCGCGCACGTGAAGGGCAGCCCGATCTACGGCATGCCGATCCTGGAAGCCTACAAGGCCAAGACCGTGATCGTGAACAAGCGCTCCATGGCTTCCGGCTACGCCGGCTTGGACAACGAACTGTTCTACATGGACAAGACCATGATGGTCTTCGGCGATGCCAAGAAGGTTGTGGAAGACATGGTCAAGGCTGTGGAGTGATCTGCGCGCTGCGCCTCGTGTCGGCTGCGTGCTGACACCCTGACAAACCGGGCCTTGTGCCCGGTTTTTTCACGTCTGGGCGCGTGTCACTCTGCTGCCAGCAATCGCCTGAACGCCCGCTCCCCATTTGCCAGGCTGTATCGCTCTCGCACGCATCGCTGTGCAGCGGCCCGCAAGGGCCGCATCGCCGCCTGGTTGTCGATCGCTTCGACCATGCGATCCGCCATGGCCCCGGTGTCAAAGAAATCCACCAGCAGGCCGTTTTCACCGTCGTTGATGACTTCCTGAACGGGCCCCGTGCGTGAGCCGATCACCAGGCAGCCCGACGCCATGGCTTCCAGCATGGACCACGACAGCACGAAGGGGTAGGTCAGGTAAATGTGCGCGCTTGATACTTGCAGCACCTTGCGGTACTGGTCATATGGCAGCTTGCCCATGAAGTGGGTGCGTGCGGCATCCAGCTTGACTTCACGCAGCATCTTCTCGCGCCAGTTGGGCGCATCACCGGGTTTGGCGCCGTAGCTCACGTCGTCGCCGCCCACGATGATGGTGTGGCAGCGCGGGTGGGCGCGCTGCACCTTCTCCAGCGCACGCATGAAGTTGTGGAAGCCGCGGTAGGGTTCCAGATTGCGCGCCACATAGGTGATCACCGGATCACCCGCCTTCACCACGTGGCCGTTGGGCAGCTTGAACTGCGCGCTCGCATCGGGCTGCAGCAGGTCGGTGTCGATGCCTTCGTGCGCCAGTTCGATCTTGGGCAGGTAGATGCCGGGGTGGCGTGAGCGTTGCCATTGCGTGGGGCTCACGCCTACATCGCAGTGTTCCAGGTTGAGCGTATGCAGGGCGTTCCAGGTGCGCAGCTTGGCCAGGGTGTCGAACGAGGTGGGGAACTCGGGGTCGAAACCAGTGTCACTGTGGGGCGTGCCGTAGAACCATTCGCAGAAGTGGATCAGGCGCGCATCGGGGAAGATGTCTCGCACATACAGCGTCTCGCCCCAGCCCGGATGGGCCAGGATGGCATCAGGCCGGTAGCCTTGCTGCTTGAGTTTGATCATCAGCCGCGCCGTGGCCTGACCGTGCAGCACGGCATCTTCCATCTGGCGCAGATAGGGATGGGTTTCCTTGCCCGGCTTGCGCGCGGTGTCGTAGGGGATCCAGCGCACTGAATCCATGCCTGGTGCCGTGCGGCGGCCCATGCCGATCACTTCCCAGCCAGGTTGCGGTGTCCATACGTGGCCAATGCGGCGGAACTGGCCAGGGAAGTTCTGGTGAACGATGAGGATGCGTTTGCTGATCTCGGCCATATTGGATCAACGCTCCCTCAAGCTTTCCTTGGCATACGACTGCACCGGGCTGAGCAGATACTCGATGACACGGCGCTTGCCCGTCTTGATCTCGGCCGTGACGTTCATGCCAGGCGCCAGGCGGATGGGTTTGCCGTCCACGTCGATGGCGTTCTTGTCCAGCGTCAAGGTGGCGGGGAACACAGCGCCACCAGGGGCTGGCACGGTCTTGCCATCCTTGTCGGGCTGCGAGCGGCCAGGTTCCTGCATCACCGCATCGGCCGTGATGGTCGTGACCTTGGCGCTCACGGTGCCGTAGCGCGTGTAGGGGAAGGTCTCCAGCTTGATCTCGGCGGCCTGGCCCAGGTTCACAAAGCCCACGTCCTTGTTCTCCAGCGTGACATCAGCGGTGACTTGCGCCTGCTCAGGCACCACCACCAGCAGTACTTGCGCAGGTGTGACCACACCACCGCTTGTGTGAATGGCCAGTTGTTGCACGGTGCCATCGACCGGCGCCGTCAGCGTGGTCAGGCGTTCGCGCTGGCTGGCCTTGGCGCCCTCAGCTTCAGCCTGACGTGCCTGCAGATCGGCCTTGGCGTGGCGCTCGTTCAAGGTCTTGAGCGTGTCGGCCTTCCAGGCGGTCAAGGCTTGCTCCGCTTGGGCGATGGCGGCCTTGGTCTCTTCGCGGCGAGCGCGGTAGGTGGCCAGATCCTGCTCCATTTCCACGCGGGCGCGGGTGCGGTCTTCGCCGGCATGTGCTGCCACGAAGCCTTCCTTGGCCAGCTTGTTGAAGTCGTCTTCACGTTTTTGCACCATCGGCAGCGTGGCCTTGAGCTTGGCGACCTGTTCACGCACGGTTTCCAGTTCGGCGGTCTTGGTGTCGATCTCGGCCTGCAGTTTGGCCTGCTGGGCCTTGATGTCCTGCCATTCGGCGTCCAGCTGCGTGCGGGCCATGGCCAGTTCCGTGGCGTTCAAACCGCTGTCGGGCTGGCTGGCTTCGGCGGGCAGTGCGGGCGTTTTCACCTTGCTCTTCTTGTCGAGTGCCGCCAGCAGGGCTTGTGTGCGCCAGGCTTCCGACAAGGCCCCGGCGCGCTCTTGTGTCACGCGGCTGTTGTCGGCCTTGGCCGAGGTGGGGTCCAGCTCGATCAGCACCTGGCCGGCCTTGACCTTGTCACCGTCTTGCACCTTGATGGACTTGACCACGCTGGTTTCCAGCGGTTGGATCTGCTTGGTGCCTTCGCTGACCACGATGCGGCCCGGTGCCACCGCCACGATGTCCACCTGACCAAAGCAGGCCCACAGGATGGCCAGCGTGAACAGGGCCACGATGGACCAGATGGCTCGCCGGGGCGCGGGGTGCGGCGGCGTGGCCTGCAGGCTGAGCGCGGCGGGCAGGAAGGCGGCTTCGTCAGCCAGACGGGCCGGGCCGGCCAGTTCATGGCGGTGCACCCAGGCGGCGCCGATCACGGCTTTGTAGTGGCGCAGCAGATCGCCGATGGGGTGGCGTGTCACCTGGTTGGCGCCTGCCTGTGCTGCTGCGGGCTTGCCGGCCTCGTTGTTCACGTCGTTCACAGTCGTGGCGTTCATGGCTGACCCTCCAGCGAGGCACCATCCAGTGGGTTGTTGCCTTGTTGCATGCGCCACAGGTAGGCGTACAGCCCCTTGGGCCGTTGAACCAGTTCATCGTGAGGGCCGGCTTCCACAATGCGCCCCTTTTCCATGGCGATGATGCGGTTGGCATGGCGCACAGCGCTCAGGCGGTGCGCGATGATGATGACCGTGCGGCCTTTGCAGATGTGGGCCATATTGCGCTGGATGATGGCTTCGGATTCGTAATCGAGCGCCGAGGTGGCCTCATCAAAAATCAGCACGCGCGGGTTGGTGAACAGCGCACGCGCAATCGCCACGCGCTGGCGCTGGCCACCGCTCAGGGATGAGCCCTGTTCGCCCACGATGGTGTCGTAGCCTTCGGGCAGTTCGCTGATGAAGTCATGCGCGCCAGCCATGCGGGCCGCGTGGATCACGGCTTCCAGCGGGGCGGCCGGGTCGGCGATGGCGATGTTCTCGCGCACGCTGCGGTTGAACAGGAAGTTGTCCTGCAGCACGACGCCGATCTGGCGGCGAAGCTGGGCCGCATCCACCAGGCTGATGTCGATGCCATCGATCAGCACGCGGCCTTGTTCGGGCACATACAGGCGCTGCACCAGCTTGGTCAGCGTGCTCTTGCCGGAGCCAGAGCGGCCCACGATGCCGATGACTTCGCCGGGGCGGATGTCGATGCCCACGTCATGCAGCACGGGCGCGGCCTCAGGGCGGTAGCGGAAGGTGACCTTGTCCAGGGTGATGCGGCCCTTGACGGGCGGCAGTTGCGCGGCGGTGCTGGGCGGCACTTCAGTGCGGGTGTTGAGGATGTCACCCAGGCGTTGCATGGAGATCCCGGTCTGCTGAAAGTCCGTCCACATCTGGGCCATGCGCATGATGGGCTGGGCCACGCGGCCTGCGAACATGTTGAAGGCCACGAACTGGCCGACCGACATGTCATGGTCCATCACCAGCTTGGCACCGAACCACAGTGTGGCGGCGTTGATCAGCTTGCCGACCAGGTTGATGCCTTCGTGGGCCCAGGTGGCCAGGCTTTGGGTCTTGAAGCTGGCGGACACGTAGCCGGCGAGCTGGTTGTCCCAGCGGCGGGCCATGGCGGGTTCCAGGGCATTTGCCTTGACCGTCTGGATGCCGGTGATGGTCTCTACCAGCATGGCCTGGTTCTCGGCGCCACGGGCGAACTTCTCGTTGAGGCGCCCGCGCAGCACGGGCACCACGCCCAGAATGAGCGCGGCATACAGCGGCAAGCTGATCAGCACGATGAGTGTGAGCGGCACGCTGTAGAGCATCATCACGCCGATAAACAGCACGGAGAACGCGACATCGAGCACCAGCGTGAGGGCCTGGCCTGTCAGGAAGCTGCGGATGTTTTCCAGCTCGCGCACACGGGCCACGGAATCACCCACACGGCGGGCCTGGAAGTAGGCCAGCGGCAGTTGCAACAGGTGGCGGAACAGGCGCGCGCCGAGTTCCACGTCCATGCGGCTGGTCGTGTGGCTGAACACATAGGCCCGCAAGCCGGTGAGCAGGCTCTCGAACACGACCACGACTACCAGACCCATGACCAGCACGTCGAGGGTGGTCAGGCCACGGTGCACGAGCACCTTGTCCATCACGACCTGAAAGAACAGCGGGCTGATGAGCGCAAACAGCTGCAGGAACAGCGACACCATCAGCACCTCGCCCAGCAGCTTGCGGTACTTGACGATGCTGGGGATGAACCAGGTGAAATCGAATTTGGCCAGTGAGCCGGCCAGGCTGGCGCGGCTGGCGGCTAGCAGCAGGTCGCCGCTGCCCTTGGGGGCCCATTGCTGGAGGAAGACATCGATGGGCTCGATGGTGGGGCGCCCGCCCCCTTCTTCGTTCGGGTCCTGAAAGAGTACCCGCTGGCCATCGCATTGGGCCAGCAGCACCCAGCGGCTGTTGCCTTGGGCATCTTGCAGGCGTGCAAGGGCGGGCAGTGGGGCCAGAGACAGGCGCGAGCCTTGCGTGCGGCTGATCTTGGCCTTGAGGCCCAGTTCCTTGGCGGCGCCCAGCAGCTCGGCATCATTGGCCGAGACGCTGGGGCTCAACCCCCGCGAATGCATCAGCGACTCAGGGTCTGCCGCAATGTGATGCAGTCGAGCCAGCAGGCACAGCGCCTTCCAGGGTTGGGGCGCAAGGGAAGGGGGTGGCGCGTCAGGCGTAGGCGCTTCTGCCCCTTCTTGGGCAAGTGGATATGACATGTTGTCCCTGATGTCTTTGGAATGCTCTGGATTATGGGACGAGTCGTTGCCCGTATGCCCTCCCTAAAGAGGGGAGCGAAAACCCCTGCCTGTTACGGACCGTAAGCGGCAGGGGCCGGTCTGCGCCTCAGGCCCAACTGCTGGCCAGCAAGGCCTGGCGTTGCGTCAGATCGGCGAGGGTGCCGTCCTGGTTGCCTTCTCTGCCGATCAGCAGGGCATCCCTATCGCGGCCGGACAGGCGGTCATCGTCCGCGCCGCCACTGTAGCGAATGGCCTTGGTCCAGCAGCTTTGGCATGTTTTACTCCCCCTTTGCCTGGTGGAAGGCCTGTATGTGCGTTATCACCGCTTGACGCAAGGGCTGCCATTGCGGCAACAGGGCGCTTCTGAACTGGATCTGCAGCGACGCTTTCATGGGCGGCGGCAAGGTGCTGTAGAGCGTGCAGGATGCGGATGGGCGTGGTGCGTCCTGGCATTCGATGTAGGTATCGACCAGGCCCTTTTCATCACGGTGCACGTAGATCGTCTGGTGTCGAAAATCCTGGGGCGGGCCGCCTTCCGAGGTGTAGACGCTCAACCCTGCCACCAGCGCTTGCTGTGCTTTCAAGGGAAACTTCCACAGGCCGGGCTGGCTCAGATCGGCCGTCTTGAGTTGAAGGAAGTCGTCGCCCAGATAGCGGTTGGCGGACAGCACACTGACATGCAGCCACATGCTGGTTTCGATCGGGGCTTGCTGACGCCGCAGCAATGTGTCGGGCGTGACGCCCAGCATCTCCGGGTAGAGGATGTCGAACCCGAAACTGCGGATCCATGATGAGCGGGTGTGTGCCGATTGCCGGGTGCCGCGCGCCTCAAACAGTTCGGGGTCGTCGTCGTACTCCAGCAGCTGGGCGAAGGCCGCTGGAATACGTACCGTCACGCTGCCCAAAAGGCCTTCCGCTACGGCTGGCGGGGACTCATGGGCCTGCCAGGTGTCATGCAGTGACAGGCCGCGTGGTACCGAGATGAACCCCCTGGCGATCAGGCTCAGCGAGGTCACCGTGATGATCACTGCAAGCGCGATCAGCAGGCGTCGAGCGAGATTGGATGCGTTGGTGGCCGAGGTCTTGGATCCCATGTAGCTGATGCATTGAAGCGGCTTGCAGTATGGGCAATGCCAACAGCACAAGGCATCCCGCTTTATGGGGGATGAGGTGTCTGTGCGTAACGATCAGATGGGGTTGACGACGACCTGATTTCGCCCGGCATGTTTGCCTTTGTACAAGGCAACATCGGCGCGTTGGATGGCCGTATCGGAGGGCTCCTTGGCCCTCAGTTCGGTCAGTCCCAAAGTGGCTGTGATGGTGATCTCTGCGTCTTTGGTCGGGATGCGCAAGTCAGCGATACCCAGGCGCAAACGCTCTGCGACAGGCAGGGCGGTTTGGGTATCTGCAAAAGGCAGGATGATGAGGAACTCTTCCCCGCCCCAGCGCGCGACGAAATCCATGTCCCGCACGCCAATCTTGAGCACGTCGGCTACAGCTTGAAGGGCCCAGTCACCCATGTTGTGGCCGTAGGTGTCGTTGATTCGCTTGAAGTGGTCGATGTCCACGATCAGCACGGCGCAGGGGTGAGGCTTGCGTTCGCGCAAGGCTTGCTCATGTTCCAGTGCGACCAGGATGCTGCGCCGGTTCATCAGGCCTGTCAGGCTGTCTGTGGTGGCCAGTTCATGCAGGCGCTCTTCGGCCTGGGTGATGAGGTGCACGTACAGCACAGTCAGGCCGCTGAGCAAGGCAATGGTGGTGGCAAGATTAAAACGATGCAGATAGGCCAGTGTGTCCGGTGACATCACGAAATGGGGTGGCGCCTGCCGCCAGTACCAATCCAGAAGCAGGTAGGCCGCGGCAATGGAGCCGGCAAAGGCAATCTTGAACGGCCACTTGTTGACCTGATTGGCCAGATACACGGGAATGGCGATCAACAGGTAGTAGTGAAAGCCGCTCTCCCAGCCCACTGCAACCACAGCCAGGATGGCATGCGCGGCGACTTCCGCGATCATCAGGAACATGGCCGCGCCAACACGGTCTTGCCGCAAGAGTGCGGCCGCCAGCACGTAGGTCAACACGCTGCCGACGTTGACCCACATCATGGGTTCGACCAGGGCCTGGTAGAACAACAAGCCAAAAGCCATGTGGGTGACACCGGCC
>NZ_SCTN01000390.1 GCF_004297345.1 Aquabacterium sp.
CAGCGCGGCTTCCAGCAGAGACTGGCCTTCGCCTACGGTGCACGAGAGATGAGCGGGCTCGATGGTCAGCTTCATGGCGTCACAAGTCCTCGAACAGCGGCAGTGAATAAGGCACGCCCGGCTCCTGCGCCAGCACGGCCTCATCCGGTTTGCACAGTGACTCCATCTTCACGCCCAGCAGGCGCAAACGCCTGTCCAGCGGCACGGTCTTGAGGCAACGCCCGGCCCATTGCCGGATGACGGTGGCATCGCGCGTGGGCGCGGGCATGGTCATGCTGCGCGTGACGATTTTGAAGTCGTCGTAACGCAGCTTCACGCCGACCGTGCGCCCCAGGTAGTCCTTGCGCAGCAGATCTTGCGCCACTTGTTCGCACAGCCTGGTGAAGATGGGGCTCAGGGCTTCCCTGTCATCGCGAGGGTGCAGATCACGCTCGAAAGTGGTCTCCCGGCTGAGTGATTTGGGCGCACGCCATGTCACCACGGGGCGCTCATCGCGACCATGTGCGGCGGCGTGCAACCAGGCGCCGTAGTTGCTGCCGAACTGCTCGATCAGCCAGGCCTGGTCCGCCTGCGCCAGCTGGCCAATCGTATCGATGCCCAGGCGCGCCAGCTTGGCACTGGCTTTGGGGCCGATGCCATTGATGCGGCTGGCGGGCAAAGGCCAGATGCGCGAGGGAATGTCATCGGGCATCAGCACGGTGAGCCCGTCGGGCTTGTCCAGATCCGAGCACAGTTTGGACAAGAGCTTGTTGGGCGTCACGCCGATCGAGCAGGTCAGGCCCGTGGCCTCGGTCACAGCCGCCTTGAGGCGAGCAGCGAGCGCCCTGACACCTGCCAGTTCATCGCCATCTGCGGTTTGCTGCGCACCGGGTATATCCGTGAGATCGATGTAGATCTCGTCGATCCCGCGATCTTCGATGAGCGTCGCGATCTGGGCCACGGCGGCCTTGAAACGCCGTGAGTAGGCGCGGTACTGATCGAAGTCCACAGGCAGCAGCACGGCATCCGGTGCCAAGGCAGCCGCCTTCATCAAACCCATGCCGGAATGCACGCCCAGCGCACGCGCCGGATAGGTGGCCGTGGTGATGACCCCTCGCCCGACGTAATCACGCAGGCGCGCGAAATGCTGTTGCCCGTCGTCACGCTCAACGGGCTGATGCCTGCGCCCGCCGCCAATGACAACAGGCTGACCCTTCAATTGCGGATAGCGCAACAACTCGACGGATGCGTAGAAGGCATCCATGTCGAGATGGGCGATGAAACGGCGAACGGCGGGCAAGGTCACAAACGGGCGGGAAGAATCCAGCGCCCATTCTGGCCCGACTTGCTGCCTCTTCGCCCCGAATGGGACTCAGGCTTTGACGTCCAGGATGCTGCCGACCATCTGATCCTGTGTCTGGATGGTTTTCAGATTGGCCTTGTAGTTGTAGCTGGCCTCCATCTGCGCCACCAGATCGGCCGCCAGATCCGCGCCGACTTCATCAACCTTGCCCATGGACGTCATCACGCCAGCCGTTTCCTGGCTTTGTTGATGCACGACCTGGCGCTGGAAACCCGGCGTCTGGGCATTGGCAATGTTGTGGGCAGCCACATCAAGACGGGTTGAAGCCGCATGCGCACCCGATAAAGCAATGGATGAGATGGTGTTCATAAACCCTCCATGGCTCCGTGATCGACGGAAAAGCAGCAAACTTGAAGCAACGCAAAGGTTGATCTGTGCAAAGCTGCCGAAACCCGCATTTCAGGACAATCGAACCACGCTTGTATTCAAAATGGCGCGACTGGCGCTTGACATGTGAATGACATATGCCTTGCAATGCGCTGACACGCGACTTTCTGTCATCCAATAAAAATTGTCTGAAAGCTCAAACATGTATGACGCCATTGTCGTAGGCGGCCGCTGCGGCGGTGCAGCCACTGCCCTGCTGCTGGCCCGCCAGGGTCACAAAGTACTGATCGTCGATCAAGCAACGTTACCCAGCGATGTCCGGCTGTCCACGCACCTGATCTGGCATGCGGGGGTCGATCTGCTGCATGAATGGGGCTTGCTGGAGGCCGTGCAAGAGACCGGTTGCCCCCTGCTGACGGGTTTCTCGCTGGACCTGGGCGAGCTGGCCTTGCGTGGGCAGCCCCCCGGCTCAACCGTGGGCGCAGCCATGGCCCCGCGCCGCCTGGCACTGGACAAAGTCCTGTTGGATGCAGCCTTGGCTGCCGGTGTGGAATTGCGCCAGGGGGTCACGTTCGAAGATGTGCTCAAGGACGGTGACCGCGTCACCGGTATCCGCGGCAGGCTACAAGACGGCAGTGCGTTCACGGCTCATGCCAAAGTGGTCGTGGGCGCCGACGGCACACACTCCCGCGTGGCCCGCGCCGTGGGCGCAGACACGTACAACGAATCACCCAAGGAAGCAGGCTCGTTCAACCTCTATTCCTACTTCACGGGTGTCAAACTCGATGGGGTCGAGTTCTTCTCCCGCCCGGAACGCATGATCTACGCCTGGGAGACCAATGACGGGCGATCAGTGATCGGGGTGATCCAGCCAGGAGGAGCACCTCGCCCCGCTCGCGACAACATGGAAGCGCACTTCCAGTCCGAACTGGCCGCACTGGCCCCTGGACTGGCCTCACGCGTTCAGAACGGGCGCAGGGATGACGAGTGGTTGAGCGGCGCCATCGCGACTTTCTGCCGTCAAGCTGCCGGTCCAGGCTGGTGCCTGGTGGGTGATGCAGGCGTGACCATGGATCCGATCACGGCGGCCGGCATATCCAATGCGCTGCGCGATGCTGATCTGGCGGCCGCACTCATTCACGAGGGCCTGCAAGCCGGCCATTCGCTCGACGACAGCCTGGCCAACTACCAGGCTCGTCGTGACGCGGTATCTGTGCCCTTGCTGCAGTTTGCGCAAGAAATGGCCAAGCTCGCACCACCCACGGAAGACGTCTTCAAGCTGTTCATGGCCTTGGCCAGCAATCAGGAACAGATCGACAACTACTACGGTGTGTTTGGCCAGACCGTGACGCCGATGGCCTTCTTCGATCCAGCCAACATGGCCAAGATCTTCGCAGCGGCCTGATCAGCTTTTTTCAGCAGGCACAGCAGGCTCAGGCGAGCGCCGCCAATGCGGCCTCCGCGCGAGCTTGCCATTTCCGGGCCCGCTGGCTCGTGGCCAACGCCAGGGCCTGCTGGTAGCAGGCTCGTATCTCGGCTTGGTCCACCCCGGGAATCTGGCGCAAGACATCACCACGGATGCGGTGCCATTCGGCATCGTGCCAGCGCTCCCCGCCCCGATCGGTCTGCTCGCGCGCCTGAGCCAGACAGGCCATGGCCTCATCGACGCGGCCAACCCGCCCCCATACCTCGGCCATCAAGGTCAGGAAGAAGGGCAACACGATGCCGGCGCCCGTTGCCTGGAACGCTGCCAGGCCCTGCGTCATCAGATCGATACTATCCTCGACCTGACCCAGTTGGGTTCGACACCAACCCATCGCAAAACGCGCCATCGCCGACACATAGGCAAAGCCATGCTCGTCGGCTTGATGCCAGCCGGCCTGCAACCTGGGCAAGAGCCTGTCCAGATCACCGGCATGCAAATAAGCCATCACGCCCCATGTGCGTGCCCACGCCAATGAATATGGATGAGCCAGGGCCAACGCCCTTTGCTCGATGGCGGCGTAGGCCGTATCAAGGTCATCCACCTGCCCCATGATCCACTGCGCGTGCAGGCCATGCACCATGCTCACCAGTTTGAGATCGGTTGAATACAAGGCGATCAGGTTGCGATCCTGCGGGTCGTTGAAGCCATGCTCCACCTGCTCGCAGTAGGCCGGTACCTCCTGCAGTTGCCCTCCATAGAAGCACAACTGGGACTGCATCATGTTGTGCACGAGCCAGGCATGCCGGCTGTTGGCCTGGCGGGCCACGGTGCCCATGCGCCGGCCAATGACCTGGGCCTGCCCGATCTCGCCGCGCACCTGGTGATACACGCACACGCCCCACAAGGGCCAGATGGCCTCATCGACCTTGTCGGCCGCGCTGGCCAGTTCATTGGCCCGCTTGTAGGCCTGCTCTACCTCGGGTGCAGCCCACCCTTTGCCGAGCATGTGCACCGTGCCCAATGAAGCGTGCAATTGCAACTCGACCTGATCACGACTGGCATTGGCCGGCAAACCTTCCGATGCCTGCAAGCCTGCCTGCAAGTGCGCGGCGGCCTCATGCAAGGCGAGCCGGTTAATGGCTTGCTCACTGGCCTTGCGCCAGTAGGGGATGGCGGAACTGGCCATGCCTGCCGCGCTGGCATGGCGGGCCAACAAGGCGGGTTGATGTTGCACCGTGTCAGGGTAGCGGGTTTCCAGTTGATGCACGATGGCCGCATGCAGACCTTCTCGCCGTGCCTTGAGCAAGGAGTCATAGGCTGTGTCCTGCACCATCGCGTGCTTGAACACATAGACGGGCCCTCGATCACCATCCTGGCGTGAAGCCAGCCCTGATCTCAGCAAGGCCTGGATGCCATCGTCCAGTTGCTGCGCATCTTGCGGAAAGAGGGCTGCCAGCAGGTCATGGGCAAACTCTCGCCCGATCACGGCACCAATCTGTGCCACTTCCTTGGCGATGGCGTGCCGATCAAGACGGGCCATCAGCGAATCACGCAGCGTGGAGGGCAAGGCGCTGGCTGCCGGCAAGCCGGCCTCATCACGGCTGGCTTGCTCCATCACCGATTTGGTCAGCTCCTCCACGAACAGCGGCACGCCGTCCGTCCTGTTTTCGATCTGCTGCGCCAAAGCGTCCGGCAAAGCCTGATCGCCCATCAGGCGGGACACCAGCGCCATCACTTCAGCTCGGCGCAGGCCAGGCACTTTCAATGCCGTCACATGGGCCTGTCGGTCAAATGCTGGAGTGAACTCAGGACGGTGCGTGACCACCATCAGCACCGGCACCTGGCGAGCCCGTTCCACGAGCGCATTGAGCGCCGCAATCGAGGCGGGATCAGCCCAGTGCGCGTCCTCGAACAACATCAGGAAGGGCGCCTGCCCGGCACGCGCCTGCAGCAAATCAACCAGCACCTCGATGATGTCTTGCTCGCGCTGATGCGCACTGCTGACAGGCAAGGCGTGCCGCCCATCGGAAGGGATGGCCAACATGGCGGCCAGCAAGGCCGCGTGCCGAGGCGTCGCACCGCCCATGCGCTCATTCACCAGTGCATCGATGCGATCCAGCTTGATCGGCACCGGCGTCTCAGGTTTGATGCGCAAGAGGCGCTCCATCGCATCAATGAAAGGATGAAAGGCACTGTCTGCACGGTGGGCGGCACATTGCAGATGAACGGCATTCAAGCCCGCATTGCCCAGACGATCACACAGCTCTTTGAGCATGCGGGACTTGCCGATTCCTGGCTCGCCGGACAAGAGCACCACCTGTCCCTGCACTTGCAGCACGGTCTGCCAGCGGTCCATCAGGAGGCTCATTTCCTGCACCCGGCCCACGAGCGGGCTGAGCTGCTCGCCGCCGCTGGCTGCGTCAAATCTGCTGAGCGTGTCGCTCACGCCCATCACCCGCCAGACCTGGCGCGGTTCGGTCACGCCCTTGAGCGCGTGAACGCCCTGATCCTCGTAAGTGAAACTGCCTGCGGTCAGACGCCGCGTCTGATCCGTGATGAGCACGGTATTGGCCTTGGCCAGAGCCTGAAGGCGAGCCGCAATATTCGGCGTATCACCCAAAGCCAACTGTTCGCGACGTGGGCCGGCACCGATGTCGCCGATCACGACGCGACCTGTGTCGATGCCGATGCGCAGTTGCAAGCGCACGTGCTCTCGGCCATCCACGGCGATATCCAGCTCGGCAATGCGCCCAACCAGTTCCAGACCGGCATGAACGGCGCGTGCGGCGGCATCTTCCTGCGCCTGCGGATAACCAAAATAGACCAGCAGCCCATCGCCCAGGTACTGCGCCACCGTACCGCCACAACGCGTGATCACGGCCACGGCAGCCTGTTGGTAAGCCAGCACCACCTGGCGCCACTGCTCGGGGCTCAGCCGTGCGCACAGCGCCGTGGCATCCACCAGGTCACAGAACATGATGGTGAGCTGACGCAACTCGGTATGCGGCGGCGTGGCGCCCGGTTTGAAATCATTGATCGCCCGCATCAGGCGCTTGCGGTCACCCATGGTGAGACCGAGCTTTTCAAGGTCAGTTTCGGTCAGGCTGGTGAGGACGTCTTCGGCAATGCCGTTTTCCAGCAGCAAAGGCTCCAGCCGGCTCAGCCCGATGGCTTCCAGCCATTGCGACATGGATGCCAGAGGCGCGCCTGGCTGCGGCTGCATGCTCATGCCCCAGCGCTAACCGGGTGGGGGCGACAGGGCCCAGGTACACACGGATTCGGGATCCAGATCGGCGCCCATGCCCTTGAGCCGCTCCAGCACCGTCGGATCCAGCACGTCCTGGATCAGACCATTGACACGCGACCAGGCATAGACCGTCACCACGTCACGCGAGCCCATCTGCTCGTACGAGCGAGCCGCATACCCCACGATACGGGCGGAGGCTTCATACCGCCCTTCCAGCGCGGACAGCAAGGCCAGCAGACCCGCATACAGGCCCAGCCACTCCCAATCGCGGCTGCGAGAGGCGCTGACGAAATCGGTCAAGGCGGCACGTGCCAAAGGCAGATCGCTCTTGACGAAAGCCACGCAGGCCATCACGGCCAAGGCATGCAACACGAAGTTGTCACGGCGATGGCGGCCACGCGCCAGGATCTGCTCGCAAGTCAGCATGGCGGCATCGGTGTCGCCCAAAGCCATGCTGATCGAGGCCAGGTCATTGAGCGCGGCCGACACCACGCCCTCCAGGCCCGCGCTCTGCGCCCGCACCAGCAGGTTCTGACACACACGGCGCGCCTCGGCCATGTGCTCGATGGACTTGAGCACGCTGACCTCAGCCAACAGGCGCTGGGTACACAGGCGGGCCGGCCAGTCAGGTTGCTCCAGCGAGGCCATTTCATCCAGTGCAGACATGGCCTGCACTGGTGGCAAGACGCCGCTACCCGCGAGGCAGCGCAGGGCCAGGTACAGGCCGCGACGATCCGCCGCCGCACGGTACAAGGCCGAAGCGCGCAAGGCGAAGTCGTGCATGAGGGTGTTGCCCACGCCCCAGTAAAGACGGCTGCGCTCCAGCCAGAAGCGAGCAACATCCGCACCCGGCTGTGGGCTGGTGGCCAGCACTTCCAGGTTCTGGCCACGCAAACGGCACTCAGGCGCCAGGCCCATCAACAGGAACAGGGGCCCGGTGGCACCCAGCAAACGCACAGCCAGGTTCTGGTCGTGCTGCACGGCCCAGTCCAGCGCCATGCGCACGTTGTCGATTTCAGGCCCGTAATGAGCCAGCCATTGGGCATCGGACTGCGCCCAGTAGTCCTCGTAGGACTGGTCCATCATCGAGGTGATGGCCTGCGCATGGCGCCGACGGATATCCGGCAACTCGCCCGATTCAACCAGCTTGAGCCCGGCGTAATCGCGCATGCTGTCGAGCAGACGATATCGCGGCATCTCGCCCGCATCGGCCATCACCAAAGACCGGTCCACCAAAGAACCGAGCACGTCGATCACGGCCCATTCGTCCAGATCCTGGTCATGTGCCAGCACCTTGGCCAGATCCAGGGTGAATCCGCCAGCCAGCACCGCCAGACGCCGGAACACGGCGCGCTCAGGTGCGGAGAGCATCTCATGGCTCCAGTCCAGCGCCGCCAGCAGCGTTTGCTGGCGCGATGGCGTGACGTTGCTGTTGCCATGCAGCAGTTTGAATCGCTCACCCAGCCGCTCTTCCACGCCCTGCAGGCCCAGCAGCGGCACACGCGCCGCAGCCAGTTTGATCGCCAGAGGGACACCGTCGAGCTTGCGGCACAAGCCGATGACGCGATCCAATTGCGCCTGACTGAGTTCGAAATAGCGGTTGATCGCCTTGACCTGATCCACAAACAGCGCCACGGCGCCGTGCTGCATGGCTTCGCCCACGGTCACGCCAGCCTCAGGCACGGACAGGGGCCCCAGGCGGAACACACGCTCTGCAGGCAAACGCAAAGGCAACTGGCTGGTCACCAGAACGCGCACATTGGGCGCGCCCGCCAGCACGGCATGAACCAGTTTGGCCACGGCGTCCAGCACATGCTCGGCGTTATCGATCACCAGCAGGACCTGCAAAGGCTTGAGGGCGGCCACCAGCGTATGGAGAGGATCCTGCCCACCGGAGGACAAGCCCAAACCCTGCGCCACCATGGACACAACCAGATCGGGATCTGCGATGGCGGCCAACTCCACCCAGGCGGCGCCATCAACCCAATGAGGGCGCCATTGATGCGCGGCGCTGAGGGCAAAGGCCGTTTTGCCGATGCCTGCCTGGCCGACGACCGTGATCAGGGAGGCGGGCAACAAGGCATCCAGCGCCGCCTGGTCGGCCTCGCGGCCCCAGACAGGGCCCGGCAGAGCGGGCAAAACGGACAACACATCCGCCGAAGCGAGGTGGGTGCTCGCCGCCGGGATGGGCGCGACCTGCCCCGCAGGTTTGATCTCACCATCAAATTCAGCGGGCAGACAGAAACGGTAACCTCGCCCAGGCACCGTCGCGATCGATTTGGCACCCAAGAGCTTGCGCAGAGACGAAATCTGCACCTGCAGGTTGTTTTCTTCCACCACCAGATTGGGCCAGACGCGATCCAGCAACTCGGCCTTGCTGACCAGGCGCCCGCCTTCGGACACCAGAACGTTCAGCACGTCGACGGCGCGTGCACCCAGGTTCGTCGGCTCTCCCTCCAGGTACAGAACCCGTTCGGCAGGACAAAGCTCAAAACGATCGAAACGGTAACAGTTGCGCGACAAGTGTTCCCCAGCCATCAGAGAGGTGTGGGCTGAATGTTCAGCCACGAACGCATCGCCACTGCGTGACTACAGCGGGTTTCAGGATAATTTAAGTGGCAATTCAGCACAAATACCGACCTGCCTCCGACAATGGTTTCAATTCTAAAGAAATCCAACCAGAATCATTGGCCGATCAGAGCCTCAATATGGCAGCAAGTCGCAAATTGACAAACTGCTGAGACGCTGAAAGACCAAAGATGGTTGCGAAAGCAACGCTGTCATCTTATTTGCTGCCTCACGGCAGACACGAGGGCCCTCCACCGAACTGGTGCAGGGCCCTCGGTTTTTCTGGACAAGACACGCCACCTCCTCTATCGTGAATCGACATGCTGCAGCGCAGCAAATGCATCATCACGTCAGGAGTCGATACATGGCCACCTCTTGTTTGGGGCACGCTGCGCGTGCTTGCCTGATTCTGCTGTTGGGTGTGCGCTTGCTGGGGGCGGCGCAAGCTGCGCCACCGGCGCTGCCGGCATTAGGCTTGAACGCCAAAGCGGTATCGGTCTCAGGGCTCTCATCTGGCGGCTACATGGCTGCGCAGTTCGAGGTGGCTTACTCCCGTTCACTGGTGGGCGCCGGCATCGTGGCGGCAGGCCCTTACGGCTGCTCGATGGGCTCGGTCACGACAGCCGCCCTGACCTGCTCCTGCCCTTACGACATCAGCGACAACAGCGGCCCTACCGGTCTCATGACAGCCATATCGCGACTGAGTTGCGTGCATCTGCCTGAGAAAATCCTGTCTGAACGGGCCACCGACGCCATCGCGGCCAACAAAGGCCACGTTGACGGCATCAGCAATCTGCGCACGCACCGGGTCTGGCTGTATGCAGGGCAAGACGACCCAGTGGTCGATCCATCCATCGTCAAGGGCCTGGCGCGCTTTTATGCCGATGCCAAGTTGCCAGCCAAGGCGGTGCAGCAGGTGACTGGCCCGCACGCCGGGCATGGCATGCCGATCGCCGCTGATGGCCAATGCCAGGTCACGCGCAGCCCCTACATCAATGGCTGCAAGATCGATGGCGCCGGCAAGCTGCTGAGCTGGATCTACAAGTTGCCGGCCTCCGCACAGCCGGCACCAGATACCCCGCCCGGCTCGCTCAAGCCTTTTGACCAGACGCCCTATCGTCAAAAGGACGTGTTCGACAGCCTGGACCAAACCGGCTGGCTATATGTGCCCAAAGCCTGCGAACTGAAAGACGCGCACTGCAGACTGCATGTGGCCTTTCACGGCTGCGAACAGGGGCAGAACTTCGTGATGGGCAATGGGCAGCCGTACGGCACGGTGTTCGTCGAGCAGGCGGGCTACAACCGCTGGGCAGAAAGCGCCGGCATCGTGGTGCTCTACCCGCAGGTGGTGCCGAGCAGCCAGGTCACTCCCGGCTCGGCATTCGGCTTCAATCCCAAAGGCTGCTGGGATTTCTGGGGCTACACCACCCCACCGAGCGACAACTGGCAGTTCGGCAGCGGCTTGCCCTTCAGCCGCCAGGAGGCGCCTCAGATGCGGGCCGTCAAGGCCATGATCGATGCCCTGGTGGCGGCACCTGCACCTTGATCACTTGATCTCGAACTGCACGCGCGAAGATGGGCCTTTGTCATCAGGCAAGCCATCCGTACCAACACGGGATGCCGTCAGCAAAATGCGCTCTGGCGGCAGCTTGTGGGCCAGATACGCCTTGACCTGATCGCCGCGTTGATTGGCCAGATCGCGCAGTGCTTGCGCGTTGACCGGCGCCGAGGCTTTGAGCAAGGCTTCCATCTCGGCATCAGGCAAGGCCCTGGCGATGCCGATCAAGTTGCGTGGTTTCTTGATATCGGCCGCCTTGTAAGCGGCTGCCAACCATGTGCTCCGTTCCTGTGTGGCGATCTGCACATCGGCAGGTGCCTCACCCGTTGCCTTGGCCTTGGCTGCGCGCATCAGGCGATCCACGTGCAGCTTGCGCAGCCCTTCTTCGTCCACGGCAGGATCCGCGCGACCCGTGGCAGCGAGCTTGAGTGCAGGCCGGTCCACCAGCTTGGCTGCCAGGCTGTCCAGCCGCTGCCGTGCGCTGTCTGTCAGCTCGCCCTGCCCCGCATCAAAAGCCACATAACCCAGCTCATCCGAACCACCGCCCGAAAGCAAGGCAAAAGGCGCCGTCACCGCTTTGGTGATCAGGTTGACGAGCACGCGCCAGATGATGCCGCCCACCGAGAACTGCGGATCGTCCAGCGAGCCCGAGATCGGCAAATTGATGTCGATCTCGCCCTTGCTGTTCTTGAGCAGGGAGACGGCAAACAGCACGGGCAGCTTGACCGCATCGGGGCTGTCCGTCTTTTCGCCAAAGGTGAGCTGATCCAGGAAGATCTTGTTGCTGGCATCCAGCTTGCCGCCGTCCACCTTGTAATGCACGTTGACCGAGAGCGTGCCCTTGTCGATGGCATAGCCGGCGTAGCGTGCGGCATATGGGGTCATGCGAGTCAGCTCGATGCCTTTGGCAGAGGCTTCGATGTCGGTGTAAAGCTTGGGCCCCAGAGGATGCAACTGCCCGGTGATCAGCAAGGGTGCTGCATCGTCCACAGCGCCGGAGATCTTGACGGTAGCCGGCTCCGGCTTGGTCGATGACACGGCAGACACGTCGCCTTCAATCTGCGTGAGGCGGGCCGAGTAGTTGGGCTTGATGAAGTTGTCCGTGAAATCAACGCGGCCTTTGCTCAGCAGGATCTGTTGCCATCGCAATTTGGGCGCGGGTTTGCTGGATGCAGCGAGCAGTGGTGCACTGGCTGCCGGCTGGGTAGTCGACGGTGCAGCCGCCACAACAGGCTTGGGCGCAGGCGATGACGCCGCAGGCTCAGGCGTAGTCAGCGAGCGTGCCTGCGCACCGGCCTCATGGCGCATGATGCCCGCCACGTTCAACTGGCCACTGGGGTTGATGATGAGGCGGCCGTAGAAATCCTTGAGCGCGATGCGCCCCAGATTGGCATCGACAGCATCGCCATCCAGCGCCACGTCAGCACCATCCAGTGAGAGGCCTTGCCAGCTCAGGAAGTCGGCATCGTTGACACGATCGAGCACACGCACGTCGCTCAAGCCCAGACGGCCTTGATAGCGCACCTGCATGCCGCGGTTGGCGGGCATCTGCAGCTTGAACAGGCCATCTGCCTGGGCCTTGGCTCCGGCCAAGGTGATGTTGACCATGGGATCGATGTAAGGCTGAATGGCGCGCAGATCGAGCCCAGCCACATTGACGCGTGCATCCACCTGGCCCGGCTGCGGCTTGACCGAGCCTTTGATGCGCACGCGGCCCTTGCCTTGCGCCAGGGTGTCCAGCTCCAAGGCGATCGGGCGACTCAGGTCCTGGCTGAGATCAGCCACGTGCAGATCGGTCTGGTGCAGTTCAAAGGCAGCCGCAGGGCTCACGCCCTGGTCCTTGAAGGCGAACTGGCAGGCGCTGCAGTGCAGCTCCTTGAGCGAGAACTGCGGGACAGGAGATGCGGGCTTGTTCGCGCCTGCGCCTTGCGTTGAAGGCTTGGGCGCTGGCGTAGTCGGGCCAGGGGACATGCCCAGCCACTCGCCTTGGGAACCACGCGTGATCGCGGCAGTCAGCTTGCTCAAGGTGAGCTTGTCTGCGCTGACCTGACGCAGCGCAGCGCCTTCATTCAGATCCAGCAGCACCTGGATCCCATCCAGAGACAGCTCATCGAATGCCACTTGATCGCTCAAGCCCTTCTTTGCAGCCGGCGCACGCAACTGGCCGATCGCCACATGGCCCGCTACCAGACGCGCTTCAGCCGGCTCCAGCGCGGAAGCGGCTGTCAGCCTCGCATTGAGTTGTGCCTGCACAGCGAGTTGGCCTTGTTCGACACGCAGCGGCAGCTTCAGTGAATCGGCCAACGGCGCCAGCCAGGGGCTGATCTGCACTTTGCTGAGGTTGAGCTGTGCGTCCACCATCTGGCGGGCAGCTTGCACATGGCCTTGCGCCAGCAGGGTGGCATCGTGCTCGTCATGCAGGTTCAACTGCCAGGCAGCGGGCGCCGCCTTGGCCTGGCTGCTCAAGCCACCCACCTTGAAGCGCAGCTGGTCGATCACGGGCCAGGCCTGGGTGGATTGCGTTTGCGCATCGAGCCGCGCCACGTTGAACTGAAGCTGGCCGATCTGCCAGGACCAGGGCGCAGCCGTCGATGCGGGCGCAGGCTCATGGGCTGCGTTTGACGCAGG
>NZ_SCTN01000391.1 GCF_004297345.1 Aquabacterium sp.
TGGCGACAACGCGTACAGCCGTGGCGTGGCCGACTATCTCGACATGCTGGGACGCCAGGCTTTTGGCACCTATCGTGATTTGATCGAGAGCGTCGCGCTGCACCCCATCATGGGGTGCTACCTCTCGCACATGAAGAATTTGCCTGCTGACACGCAAACGGGGCGTGTCCCCGATGAGAACTTTGCGCGCGAGTTGATGCAGCTGTTTTCGATTGGCCTGTATGAGTTGCAGATGGACGGCTCGCTACGCAACGATGCCAATGGCGGACCCATCGAAACCTATGGCCCAGCTGACATCTCCGGATTGGCGTCTGTGTTCACGGGTTGGAGCTGGCGTTGCACGCAGGGCCTCACCACAGCCTGCTACTTCTCTGATCCGGGAACACCATCTCAATACACCGGGCGCATGGCCGGCTACACCAGGTTTCACAGCAGCGATGCCAAGTCCTTCCTCGGTGTGCGAATAGGCGCGAGCCTGTTCTCGACACCGTATGACAGCCTGAAGGTGGCGCTTGACCGCATTGCTGGACACCCCAACGTCGGCCCCTTCTTGAGCAAGCAACTCATTCAGCGGCTGGTAACGAGCAATCCATCTGCGGCTTACGTCGGGCGAGTCAGCGCCGTGTTTGCCAGCAGCAGCGGGAATTTGGGCGCTGTGGTCAAGGCGATCTTGCTGGACCCCGAGGCCAGGGATGAGGCTCAACTGACTTCCGATCGGTTTGGCAAGGTCCGCGAGCCCATCTTGCGTTTCACCGCCTTGTCTCGCGCCACGGGCGTGCACTCGGACAGTGGCTTCTACCAGCTGACGAGCACAATCGACGAGGGGCAATCCTTGGGGCAGTCACCGCTGTCTGCCCCTTCCGTCTTCAACTTCTTCAGGCCTGGCTATATGAGCCCCGGCAGTCGTTCGGCTCAGTCGGGTTTGTTGGCACCTGAACTTCAGATTGCCAATGAGACCACCGCAGCCGGTTACGTGAACTTCATGGCCGGGTTGATACACCATGGCGTGGGTCGTGCGGGGTTTGAGGGGACGGCCAAACGCCTTGATATCCAACTGAACATCAACACGGACGATTCACACCCATGGTTGGTACTGGCGGATCGCCCTTCTGAACTGATTGCAGAGATCAACCAGGCGTTGATGTACGGCACGATGCCACCCACCCTGGCTCAGAAGATCACCGATACGGTGGCTGCCGTGAGTGGAAGCGACGCGCTGACAACCCGGCGAGAACGCGTACGTGCGGCCCTGTTGCTGACGATCGCATCACCTGACTTTGAGGTGCAAAGATGAGCTTGTTGTGTGATGGCCTGAGTGATGGGCGCCGGGCGCTCTTGAAAAAACTGCTATTGGGGCCGGTGGCTGGCTCGCCCATGTTGGCTTCACTCGTGGCCGCCAGCGCACAAGCGGCCAGCGTGGCGGATGACTACAAGGCCTTGGTTTGTGTTTTTCTCCATGGCGGCAACGACAGCTTCAATACGGTGCTTGGCACGAGCGAGAGTGATTGGCGCGCCTACACCGCCGTGCGCAATCAGTTGCCGGCGCCTTTGGCCTTGAGCAACGTCTTGCCGCTTCAACGGGGTGATGCGTCACAGCCCTCCTTGGCGCTGCATCCCATGTTGTCGGCGCTCCTGCCGCTGTACAACACGCAAAAGCGCTTGGCGATCGTGGCCAATGTGGGCCCCTTGATCGGTCCTTTGAGCAAGGCCAATTACGTGTCTGGTGCCGCTGCGCGGCCTCGCAAACTCTTTTCCCACAATGATCAGCAAAGTACCTGGCAGGCCATGGCGCCGGAAGGGGCAACGCAAGGCTGGGGTGGGCGGATGATGGATTCGCTCATGGCCGGACAGGACAAGAGCCTGTTCACGGCCATCACGGTCAGCGGCAATTCGCTGTGGTTGTCGGGACGTGATGTGCGCGCCTATCAGGTGGCCTCCGGTGGGCCTGTTCGCATGGGGGCGGCGCAGGGCATGGATACACTCAGTCAGGCTTTGCAGGAGGTGGTGGCGAGCAGTCATGGGCATCATCAGATGGCCATGGATCTGGCTGATGTCAATCAACGCAGCCTTCTGGCTGAGCGGCAGCTTCACGCGGCCTTGCCTGCCGATCAAGTCAGCCCATTCGGGCCGGATGATCGCCTGCTGACCATTCAGCAAGGCGGTGTCAACATGGTCAACCCACTGGCCAAAGCCTTTCAGACAGCTGGGCGCATCATCGCCAGCCACCGGACGCTGGGCTTGCGCCGGCAGATTCTGTTTGTTTCATTGGGAGGCTTCGATACGCACTCCGGCCAAAGTGCACAACATGCTCGCTTGATGACCCAACTCGGGCACGGCCTGGCCTACTTCGATGGCCTGATGCAAAGCCTGGGCCTGGGTGACAAGGTCACGACGTTCACGGCCTCTGATTTCGGCCGCTCGTTTACCAGCAATGGCGATGGCACCGATCACGGTTGGGGCGCGCATCACTTCATCATGGGTGGTGCTGTGCAGGGCGGGCGTGTGTTCGGTACCTGGCCGCAGTTGAGTATCAAGAACACGCGCAACAATGATTTTGATGGCAGTGATGATCAACTCACCAATGGCGTGCTGCTGCCAAGCACATCCGTAGAGCAGTACGGCGCCGCCCTGGGCAGTTGGCTGGGCGTATCCAGCAGTGGTCTGGCCGATGTGTTTGCGAACCTGCCCCGATTCGATCGTTCACCCTTCGTTGCCGGTGGCGGCGCTGGGTCAGGTTTGTGGCGCGCTTGACAAGGGCTTGCGGCCCAGCCCGAACAGGCCCAGTGTGGCGCTGACCAGCGCCAACGCCAAGGCGTAGAGCAGGGCCCGTTGAGGGATATCACGCAGCAACAGCGACGCTTTGAACGCCAGAGATTCCCCACCCATGCCGTACACGAAGATCGGCCATGTGCCGCACAAGGTCGCTGGTGAGATGAAGTGCCCCATATCCAGGCGTGTGAGGCTATCCAGTACGATGAAGGTCAACAACATCAAGCCTGCTGCAACGAAGGGCATGAAGCGGCCAGTCAACGCGTAGACATCCGCCCATAGCGAGCCAGTCACGAATGAACCCATCTCGGAGCCCGTCATCAGGTTCAGGTGTACGTCGCCCATGGAGAACATGTTCTGGTTCTTGTCCAGCGGGATGTCAAGCATGTCAAGCACGTTTTGAGGCAGCGTGGCCAGGGTGTGCCGCCAGATCGCCTGCGCGAGCACTTCGACCTCTGCATCGCTGAGATCACGCGACAGGAAGAACATGTTGTCGTGGAACTTGGTCTCGGAGAAGCGGGCCAGTGCGGGGTTGCTGAGGTAGGTTTCGTCGTATGGGTTGATCAATGCATCCAGAAAACGATCGTCTCGGGCATGCTGGATGCCGGCTTTGTCCATGTAGGCCTCGGCTGTGCCGCGCAGCATTTCCATGGGCGTTGACTTGTCCCGCTTTTCACGCATCATCGACATCGCGGTAACCAGATCTGAAACGATCCAGACTCCGGCTGCCAGAATCACGACACTGCCGACGAGCCGCCAGACGGTCTTGCTGGTGGCCAGTCTGTCATCTCGTGCCACATACAGCAAGTACACGAACATCGCCTGAATGGGCCCGATGAACATGATTTGCCGGAAGTTGCGGACGATGGCAACGGCGGCGATCAACAAGGCATAGGCAATGATCACGGGCACATGCCTGCTGAGCTGGCAATAGCGGCCGTTCTGCAATTGTTGGTAGAACGGGATCATGAAGGGCAACCACATGAGGAAACCGGCGGCCGCGATGAACTTGCCGCCTACGTCACCCGTTGCGCCACCACCCGTGACGTAAGACACGAAGCCAATGATGGACAGCAGCCAGATGATGTGAACAGGCGGCACTTTGAGGATGCCCAATGGCGACCAGACATGCCGGGCGACGCCTTCAGTGAAATGCTGGACGGATGTCAGGTGCCGGTAAGCCCAATGTGTGGCGATCGCAACCAGGTGAAGCATGGCCAGCAGCGAGAAGGTCATGACGGGCGCTCTCAGCCATCGGGTGAAGCTGTTGAGGTCCATGGTCTGAATCAGCAAGGACGCCATCTGGCTTGTGACTGTCATGCCCAACAAGGCCAGTGCGGACATCGGGTGCGTGACCAGTGCGTTGCTGCGCCACACATACAGCAGCATCAGGCTGGAGCTGACAACGGTACAGGCCACGCTGATCAAGTTGTCAGGGTCCGGGCCGAGCTTGAGCGCCTGAAACAGGCCTGACAGGCACAGCACGCACAGCAGCGCCACGAAGAAGACGTCTATGGCGCGGCAAGGAAGCGCGATGGGCACCTTTGCCTGCAGCGTGCCATCTGCGGGATCAATGTGCATCAATGAACTCCTTCACAACACGGACCATCGCGTGGGCCGCCGCCTCGGTGGTGTAGGCCTGCATGCGGCCATGCGCCCAGTCGAAGTCCCGTGGTGCCTCCATCAACGAGCGCAACGCTGCAGCCAGCGCATCGGCGTTGCCCTCAGGAAAGACGCGGGCCAGTTCCCAATGCCCGAACTCATGTTTGCAGCCGACCGTATCGCTCATGACCACAGCACAACCCGCATGCAAGGCCTCATTGATCACCAGCCCCCAGGCCTCGCTGCGTGATGGCAGTACGGCGATATCGCAGGCCAGGTAGTAGTCCGGCAGGCCGGATTGGTTGATGAAGCCGCAGAAGCTGCTTTGTACGCCAGTTGATGTTTGCAATTGCTCGGCTTTTGGGGATAGCGCCTCTTGCAGTCGACCAGCGCCTACCCACATCAGATGCAGGCGGTGGTGGTCGGACTTGGTCAGGCGAGCAACGGCATCCATGATCAACCCCGGGTTCTTGATGTCGATCAGCTTGCCGAAGAAGCCGACGATGACTTGATCCGGCCTGACGCCCATTGCGGCTCGAAGCTTGTCGCGTCGGCTCGTTTTCTCGTCCGTTGTGAGATGAGAAACAGCATCGACCACCGAGAAGTGCGCCGTGCTCAATTGCCTGTCGGCAAAGCCATGGCGTTGCAAATGTTGGCGATTGAGATGCCCGAACGAGAAGGCGTGCTGAACGGGGGCATACATGGCGCGATAGGCCAGGTAGCGCGCCCATGATTTGAGGCGGCCGCGTGTGCCGGCCTGCATGTCATCCTGCGTTTCTTGCCGAATCAGGATGGGTACCTGCAAGGCCAGTGCGGCGAGGTAGGCGGCATGGTCGAAGCGGTAATACGCTTGCGTGAGCAAAACGGCCTTGGGCTTTTCACGGCGCATCAGCGACCAGATGCCGCGTCCTGTCAGGCTGCGAGGCCCGCTCAACGGCACGCCTTGCTCGTTGTTCAGCACTCGGAAGTCATAGCCTTGCAACAGCGGTGTGTCCCAGGCCACGGCCTGGCCGAACTCGCGGTCCACATGGCCCTTGCGAACGGAGGCGTCTGTGGCATAGATGACTTCGAAGGTGCCCGGTGCCATGCGCGCCATGGCCTGGTAGACCGGCGCCTTGTATTGCACGGGATGGCTGTCGAAGATATAGACCTTGTTGACCATGATTCAGGCCTGTTGTTGGCTGGCGGGCAACAGGCCCAGGCGTTGCCAGACTCGGCGCACCAGATCCTCGTTGCCGCACTGATTGCGCTTTAGTCGTGCACGCCCTGCCGCGCGGATGCGTTCGCGCCGCTCCGGGTGCGCGAGCAGTTCACGACAGTGCTGGATGCATTCGTAGGCGTCCAGCCAGAACACGGCCTCTTCACCTTCTCGGTACAAGGCCGTGTGTTCATCGGTGCGCTTGGCGCACAGCAGGCCGCCTGCAGCGGGGATCTCCATGGTTCGGGTGGTGTGCTGATCACGGTTGCCCTTGGACAGGAACCCCAGACAGATCTTGGCACCGCGCATGGCATCTACATAATCCTGGCCAGAGATAGATGGGCCTCGCCAATGCGGCTTGAGCCTGTGCCATTGCGCTGAACGGTCCCAGCCGTCGCCCCAAATGGCCGGGTTCAAGCCAGCGTCGATCAATTGCAGCAAAAACAGATCTCGCCCTTCCTGCTTGTGATTGCCGCCGATGAAGGCAATGTCGCTTTGCAGGTGAACTGGAACGGGGCGATCACTGTGATCGAGCTGGTGCTTCAATTCATCGAATGTCATCCAGCTGCGCAGCACGTCGCGGGCGCCATGTTGCTTGTATTCCTCGACGTTCGGTGCGCGCATGACGATGCACAGGTCGTATAGTGCGATAGCCCGGCGCAGGCCCAGGAAGCGCAACCGGTCACGTGTGCCTGTCGGGTCATCATGGTTGAACAGCACGATGGGTGCGCCAAGGCGTTTGAGCAACTGCACGGTGCCGGCAGACAGCAACTCGCCACTGTCTACCCAGACGAGATCGACAGCGGGCAGGCTTTTCAGTTCGGCACGCAACCAGCTTTGCATGGCCCGGGCCAGCAAGAGGTAGCCGCTGCGATAGTGCAGCCGACCAGCCCAGCCGTGCAACCGATCACCCATGGCTTGCAGCGGATCCAGGTGGGTCACGCTCGCACCCAGGCGGCGCATGGCATCGGCCCGATGACGGGTCGTGGAAGCAGGGTCACTGACCCCGATGTAGAGCACGCGCATGGGATGCCGTCACGAGAGATTGATAGAGTGAGTAGGCTTGGTCGCCATAGCGTTGCCAGCCGCCAATGTGTTGCACGGCCTGCAAAGCGGCATTACGCATGGCCTGCAACTGCGCTGGCTGATCAGCGAGGAATTGCAGCTTGTCGGTCAGGGCATCGGCATCCCCCGCGGGAAAGACCAGGCCACTGATGCCGTCATCAAAGGCATCCCAGGCACCCGTATGCGAACTGGCCACCGGCACGCAGCCACAGGCCATGGCCTGCGACAGCACCATGCCAAAGCCGTCCTGCATGCTGGGCAGCACCAGAACGTGCGACCGCGACATGCGCCGTGCCAGTTCATCCTGCGGGAGGTGGCCCAGCAGTTGCACGTCGTCCGGCCACAGGCGCAGGGCCTTCATCCTGGTGATGAAGGCTTCATCAGGCGTGCCCGCAATCCACAGGCGCTTGGCGGGATGCGACAGCGCGCGGAAGGCCTTCAGCAGATAGGGCACGCCTTTGTTGAGTGTCATGCTGCCGGCGTACAGGATGTCAAAGCGGCCTGGCGTTGCTTCGCCATCCGGCCTGAAGCGGCTGACGTCCACGCCGTAAGGCAGCAAGTGAACCCGATTGGTATCGACACCTTGCGCGGCAAAGCTGCGCTGGCTGAAGGTGGAGGGCACGGTGATCGCATCGGCTTGCGCGTATTCCTGCTCTTCCATGTCGATCACACGCGGGTCGATGCCTTCGAAGGCAAAACCCCAGCGCTCGGCTTCGGATCGCATGAGTTGATCCTGAACCCGGATGTGAGCCGATCCCCGATCACACACGTAGATGTTGCCGCGCGATTGGGCTTTGATGCCCGATTGCAAGCCGCCACCGGACAGGGCAACGAGCACGTCGCAATGCGGCAACTTGCGCGCGACATGCGCGTCCAGCGCTCTTTGGCCTTGCCACTCCCATTCACGCCGTATGCCTGCGGAGAAGCGCCCGGCCACTGCCATATAGGGTGTCTGCAACCAGGGCCAGGTGCGGATCTTGTCGTGGGGCAGGTGCTCGTTCTTCAACTTGAAGCGCGGGTAGCCGCTGAACACGGTGCGCAAAGCGCCGCGTTGGTGCAGTTGCCGGGCCAGGTCAAAGGTGTGGAAGCGGCCGGGTGTGCTCAAGACGACCTTCATGCCCAGGCCTCTCTGGGTGACATGACTTTGCGCAAGGACAGCACGCACCACATGGCGCAGGCCATTTCAGCCAGTGTCATGCCCGCGGCGACGCCTTCAACCTGCCATTGGCGGGCCAGCAGCCATGACAGGCCAAAGCCCGCCGCGCTGATCAGCACGATGCCCTGAGCCAGGCCCTGGTGCTGGTTGGTGGCCATCAAGGCCACGCGCGGGATGTGCCAGGCGCCGCAGGTGGCGGCATACAGCAGCAGCCAGGCCAGCAACTCGCCATGTGCGGGCACGGCGCCATGCGTCCACCAGTCCAGCAGCGTGGGGCCGATCAGGTACAGCACGCCACTGAAGGCCAGCGATCCCCACAAACCGAGTTGGGCTGAACGGGCATACAGGCCCGAGATGGCTGGTGCGCCCCCTTGTCCGAACAAGCGCGAGAACTCCGACCACAAGGCATGGCTGAGCGTGGCCGTGATCTGCACGGCGACCCGAGCCAGGGTGCGATAGGTGTTGAACACGGCGACCATGGCGGGACCCAGCAAATGCCCTGTGAGGAGCGTCAGACCCTGAAACGTGATGGCGTTCGCAAGAGGGAACAGCATGAAGGCCATGGCGGGTTGCGCCATGCCTTTGACCTCGGCCAGATGCGCATCACGCAGCCCCCATTGCAGCCCCATGGCCTGGTGCCGGCTCCACGCGGCCATGAGCAAGGTGCCGGCCACGCGCCACAACAAGCCGCCCAAGGCCACGGCAAAGAGATCCTGCCCCCACCACAAGCCCACGACCGAGCCCATCCATTCGCTCAGGCGAACCAAGGTGCCCAGCGCATTGCCCAGCGCGTAGCGATGGCTGGCGCGGAACATGGCGTCTGCAAGACCTCCACCAAAGCTCACCAGCACACCCAGGCACAGGCAAAGCAGCGCGCCACGCTCGGTAGGGGATGTCACGCCGGGCAGGCCGATGCCCCATATCAGGGCCACAGATAACAGGGCCAGGCCACCGCAGGTCAAGGCCATGAACACGGTGGCGCTGTGGAAGACGCGATTGGCCTCAAGCACATCGCCTCGCCCCATGGCCATGGTCATCCGATTGCCCGCCGTGCTGACCATGCCCACATCGGCCATGGACAAATAAGCCGGCATGGCCGACAGCATCAACCACTGCCCGTATTGATTCAGATCCCACCAATGCAGGAACACGGGCAAAGACAGCAACTGGATGGCGATGTTCACGCCTTGCCCCAGCATGCCGGCCCCCATGGCCGCGATGATGCGAGACATCAAGGGGTTCATGGGCGGGCAGGGAGGGCGGCCTGATTGGCGCCGATGTAAAGCTCACGCTGGGCCGGTGTCAATGCACTCAGGAAATCGGTGAGGAAGCGCGATTGGAGTGCAAACGCGTCGTCACGGGGCGTGATTTCCGACACGCGTACCAGCAGGCCATCACCTACATAGCCACGCAACGCGACTTCCATGCGTGCCAGATTGCGCGACAGCGAACTGTCTGTGGTGACGCGTCGTGAATTGCGGATGAAGTAGGTGAGGGGTTCTGAGCGGTTGCCCATGGATGTGGGCACTTGGCGAACTGGCAGGCTGCCCCATGGCGTAGACAGGTGTGCGACCTGGCTGTCGCCCACCTTGAACCCTTGCGAGCTGTAGCACATCTCTGGCGTGTGCAACTGGGTGTCGGAAGACTGGTTGCGTCCATAAGCGATGGACAGGATCAGCACGCGCCCGGTGGACTGCTGCACATAGCTGGCAGCAACTGTTTCGCTGTAGATGCGCTCCAGCATCTCCGACTGAACGGGGTTGACCACAGCTTGCACGCCCAGATCGGAGCGTTTCCAGTCGCCAAACTGATGGGGCAAGGTGTTGGCGTAGATGGGATCGCCGATCACCTGTGTCCACAAGCGACTCGGTTGCATCAACTTGCCTGCCAGCAAGGCCAGCAACATGAGGCCTGCTGCCACGATGAATCTGCCTCGGGGTAGAACCGGCGCGGCTACCCAAGCGCTCATTGCCTGGTTCATGCGTTGGCCTTTCGTTTGTCGCGGGCTGCGGAGAGAGAGCGCAAGAAGGTATCTACGCCCATCATCAGCAGCATGGCGGTGGCGAACAGCACGATGCCGGCAAAGCCATGCATGAAGCCTTGTCCAGCCTCATCGCCAAAGTGGAAGGTGATCAAGGTCAAGGCGATCACACGCAAGGTATTGGCTGTGAAGCTGATGGGCACGATCAGCAAGGCCAGGCCCACGTTACGCAGCATGGAGCTGTGGCGGATCACATTGAGGTAGAAGATGCCCATGGCCTCCAGCATGAACAAGGTGCGCATGCCGGCACAGGCATCGGCGACCAGCAGTTGATAAGGGCCGATCGACAGCACCACGCCGGAGCGAGAGATCGGGTAGCCGAATTGCCACAGCAGGTCGGCCACGACGATCGACACCTGTGTCTTGAACCAATGGCTGATGCCGTCAATCAAGAAAGCCGGCAGGGGCACCATGAAGATGCAGAAGAACACGGGAAACTTCAGGGCTGACAGCAGTGACCAACCGCCTCTCAGCAAGATGACGCCCATCAACATGGGGATGAATGACGCTACCTCCAGGTAGATCACACCCAAAGCGCGAGACAGCGTGTAGAGCAGCGCACCCATCAACAGCATGCCCCAAGCGGCCATCACTTCTGATTTGCCTGCGTGCGGCTCGCCGCGCGTGGACACGTACTCTTGCCACCGCATGTGGGTCAACCACAGCGCCAATGCCAGCATGATGGGCCCGTGACTGTGCTCACCCTCTCGCCACAGCGCGCCGGATCCGTCCTGGAACAGCGTCATCAAGGTGGGCACATACATGGCCACCATGGCCAGCGCAATGCCGATCAGGTCAATCGGAAACGACGGGCCGGCTGGCACATTGGCGGGGCCGGTCGCAGTGGAGGTGATCGGGGGCATGGTGAAATCAGAACTCGTTGACCAGAACGCCGGCCAGTTTGACTTTGCTCTTGTTCAGCATCGTGACAAGTGTCTGCATACGAGGCATGCGGCTGGCATGTTTGCGCCCCACGATCAGCGCGGCCCCACAGTGCACACCGATGACCCGTGCATCCGATCCCACCGAGTAAGACGGCGTGTCAACCAGAACATGATCAAACTTCTCCAGCAGCTCTCGCAACAGAAAACCAAAAGTGGCTTGTTGCAGCAGCTCGGCTGGGTTGGGCGCCAGGGCGCCAGCGGCCATCAGATAGAGATTGGGCATCTGCTTGATGGGTGAGATGGCCTGCTGTTCGTGGTGTCCGGCCAGCACGCCGCTCAGGCCCGGAGTGGCCTTCACGCCGAAGATCTGGTGCAGGCGAGGGGTGCGCAAATTGGCATCGATCAACAAGGTGCGGCCGGGCAGTTGCGCAAAGGCGATGGCCAGGTTGGCTGCCGCAAAGGTCTTGCCGTCGCCTTGATCCGAGCTGGTGATGGCCAGGGCGCATCGCTGGTCGGCGTCACCCATCACGCCCATGACCAGTTGCGAGCGCAGATCGCGGAATGCTTCGACCTCTTCGACAAAGGGCTGGTTGGCCAGAACCAGATCCGGGTGCAGCTTGCGCTCTGATTCGGGCAGGTATGGATAGTGGAATTGCTGAGACAGGGCCCAGACCACTTCTTCGCGGCGAGCCAGCCCCATGGCCACAATGGCATCACCAAAGCGAACACCATGTTCGCGCTGATACTGCAACGCAAGGTTGACCTGTTCGGCGCTCAGTCCTTTGGATTTTTGCAGGATGTCGCCGATCTGAGCGATGCCTGTTGTGTCCATGCGGTCTTGTGCAAATGCATTCATATCGTGTTGGGCTCTCAGGTCTTGGAGGTCAAGGCCAGCAGGGCGGGCGATGGCGTTGCCACGGTTCCGGGCTTGGCGCTGTCCTTGATCAGCTTGCGAAAACTTGGCATGCGCCCAACGACGGGCTGCTGCAGGAGCCACTCGGCCTCTTCCGCCACCCGAAAGCGTCGATCCCATGCTTCCAGCAGCAAGGTTGCTGCCGTGGCCAACAGCGCGGCCAGCAGGGCGCCCAGTGCCAGGTTGCTGCCGATGCGGGGTGTGTCCGGTGTGGCAGGCGCCACGGCGGTTTCCAGTGACGTCACGTTGGCTTGATTGGCCTGGCTTTCCAGACTCGTGTTGTTCATGCGGGCCTGAACGCCGTCATACGCGCGCTGTGCGTTGTCTACATCGCGCTGCATGATGGCCGCTTCATCGCGAATGAGTTTGAGCTTCATGACCTTGACGCGCTGGGCGTCCAGGCTGGATTTGACCTGGGCCAGGCGAGACACGTTCACGCTGTTGCCCACGCCCACGCTGCCGGTGACCCGGCGGATTTCCGCTTCCAGCTTGCGTGAGGTGTCTTCAATGCCTGTGCGCACTTCCTGCACCGATGGGTGAGACTCGCCCAGCCGGGTAGACAGTTGTTCCAGCGATGTCTGCTGCTTGAGCAAATCAGCCTTGAGCGAGGCCACCAGCGGGTTGGCCATCACGTCCGGTGAGCGGTCGCCTTGTGCCTTGGCTGCGGCCTGTCTGCTGCTGGAGTCAGCCACGGCCGATTGCATCAAGACCAGTTGGTTGGACAGCTCGTTCAGACGCGCCGTTTCCACGTCCACCCGTTCATCGGTGACCAGCAGATCCTGGTTGTTCTGGTAGTCCGACAAGCGAGTCTGGGCGTTTTCCAGTGCCTGGCGCGCGGACTTGGCGTTGGCATCGAAGAAGTCCTTGGAGGACTTGGCCGGGTTGGTGCGCAGCTCCAGCACTGTTTCCAGATAGGCCTGCACAAAGCCATTGGCGACCACGGCGGCAAATTGAGGTGACGCGGCCTTGTAGGTCACGAAGATGACGTTGGAGCCACGCGAAGGCCGCGCATCCATGCTGTTTTGGAGCAGGGTGGCCAGCCAGCCTTGGAAGTCACCGGTAGCCTTGGTCTCTTGCGTCCAGCGTTGACGCATCTCATCTGACTCTTGCAACCTCAGGTTGCGAATCACCTTCATGCCCACGCGCTTGCTTTTGAGGATATCGACCTGCGTCACCAAAAACGCTGGTGTTGCCATGGAAGGTGAGACCATGCCCACGATAGGGTCGGCGTTCTTGACGTCCAGCAGCACCGATGCCGTTGCCACATAGGTCTTGGGCGTGGTCAAGGTAATCGCTACCGCCACGCTCATGGTGAGCGCAGCCACTCCGAGCGCCACCCACCAGCGAGCTCGCAGCACGGCGAGGATCTGCTTGAAGGTCATGCGGCCCTCCCGATACGGGACGCTAAGACGCGAGGGCGGGCGATGAGTTTGGCAAACAGACTGAACGGGGAAGATGAGCGCATCCCGAGACTCCGACAAGGGCCAAGCGACCCGATGCGAAGCAGTCTACGGACGGATTATTACAGGACGTAGTCAGAACCGAATGGCTCATGCATTTGTGTCACCCCCGATTTGAAAGGTGGGCAAACGGCTCTTTGTCATGCGTTTGTCATAAGTGGTGGTGCGCATGCCGAATACCTCCATGGCCTCGATGAATGATTCGGCGGTGCGGTCAATCAGGAAGCGTTGGTTGAAGCAATGCGCTGCCTTGACGCGCATGCGGGCCCACTCATCCGGTGGTGTCTGAAGCCAGCGGGTGATCAGGCGCTCGGTGCCTTCTTGCGTATCGACGTCCACCAGGCCGCCTTCTGCTTGTTGAATCTCCCGCCAGATGTTCACTTGATTGGAGATGAGTACGGGCAGGCCACAGGCCAGTGATTCGGCAACGGCAATGCCGAAATTTTCCTGGTGCGAGGGCAGGATGAAAGCCTCTGCACAACGGAAGGCCCCCCACTTTTCATCGCCACTCAACATGCCCGTCCAGGTGACGTGGTTCTGCAAGTCCAGCGATTTGGCCAGTGCTTGCATCTGCTTGCCGTAGTCGTGATCGGCAGGGCCGGCCATGACCAGTTGGACATCGGCCAGTTGTGCCGGCGCGCGCTGGCGCAGGGCAGCAAATGCTTTGAAGAGCATGTCTGTGCCCTTCTTCTCGTGAACGCGGCCCAGGAAGAGCAGTTGACGTTTGCCTTGCAACGCGGGAAATCGTTGCGAGAAAGCAGATGCCTGCTCGGCCACATTGGCTGGCGGCGCGCTGGTGCCGTAGTTCACGACGTATTCGTCGCACTTGTACAGCCAGAAGGATTGGCGAGCCAGGCGTCGTTCGTCTTCGCAGGTGAACATGACGGCCGTGGCGTCGCGCAGCACGCGGTATTCAGCCCATGGCCAGAACAGCCACTTCTTGAGGTGCTTGAGCGGGTAGTTGCGCTTGAACCAGGGGTCCAGCATGCCGTGGGTGAACACGAAGTAGGGCGTGGCTGTGTGACGCAAGGCCTGCCAGGTGCCAAAGGCGTGGTATTGCCAGATGCCATTGACGATGACGGCATCAAAGCGATGTGCATTGGCCTTGAGCCAGGGAACCCAGCGTGGGCTGTATTGGTAGTTGCCGATGTGACTGGGGCCCATCGCATGGCAGGTCAGCGGGCAATCGCGCACCCATGGGTCATCGGGCTTGTCCAGGCACAGCACCTCAACTTGATGACCTTGCTTCTGGTTGATCGATGACAGTTGCTTGAGGCCTTCAATCGGGCCGCCCTTTCTGGGGTCGACGGAAGAGATGCAGTGCAGGATGCGAAATGACATAGGGTACGACTTAGCCGGTTTGACCCGAGTGCGAGCGGTAGGACGCGCGCGCGTATTGACGGCGGGCGCAGTCAGGGCAGATCTTGTGATGAACGTCCGCCTGGGCGACTTCGATCAGGTAGTTCTCGAATGGCCGCCAGTAGCCATCAGCTGAACCCACGCGTTCACATGCGTTGCAGACATTCATCTCGCCGGTCAAGGCCTGAACGCGTGTGAGCAGGGCCTGGCGGCGTGCTTGAACATAGCGGATGACGGCCACGCTCAACAAGAAGCAGGCCAGGCGGTTGGCGGCGTTGACGTACAAAAACCAGGCGTGGCTATAGCGGTGACCGCTTTGGATGTCCGCCCATACCCACAGTGCCGTGGCCAACATGGCGGTGAGCACACCGCCCGATATGCCCATCCACCTCGTCGCCAGTGCCACCGGCAACATGTAGAGCAGAAAGACGGAGACCTCATAGCCTGTAGCCAGATCGATATAGGCACTGAAAGCCAACGTGACCATCACGCCTGCCACATGACGCCAATGCGCCCGAACGAGCTGTTCCGTGGACGAGATGTTGGGGCTGCGTGGCTCAGTCATGGCGTGGGATGTCTGGACAGGCTCCCATGCTCAGGGCTGCTTGTGGCACCGGCTTAAAGAGGTGTGATCCGTTCGGACTATGGTTACAAGGCGGCACAATTTGGCCGAATGCACCGAAGATCTCATTGCGCGGCTTCATTACCTGGGCTTCGTGCCGACTTATGGAGGGTCCCATTCCCGACAAGGCAGGGTCTGCGCGTTCATGGACCTACTTCGTTTTTTTCGGCAGTTGTTTCATCGTGCAGGCGTTCAGGTGGCCCTGGTGCCCTCGCCTGTCCGTGGCGCCTCGCCGCAGGTCAGCACTGGCGCGCCCTCTAGCCCGATCGCCTCGCCTGCCGCCCGGCTGATGCTGTTGCGTGAGGAAATGCTCGACAGCGCGGGTCGGCTGGCTGGCTATCGATTCAGTTGCGGGGTACCGGCAGAGGGCGGCATGCCCACTGTGGCTTGCTATGAAGCGGCCTTGGCGGATGCCAATGTGCGTGCGCTGGCTGAACGTCGAACAGCCATGATTTCTATTCTTTTGGAGGACGTATTGCTCCTGGATGTGGCCGCGATTCGTGCGCCGCACACTGTTTTGCATGTGCGGTGCCGCCCAGAGGACCTGATCGAACCCCGGCATCTCAACGTCCTCAAGACCTTGCGGACCAGCGGTGTCGGGCTGGCTTTGTCCATTGGCGATGCCGCGACGCTGGCTGCCATGGCACCGGCCTTGTCCCTGGCCACTCATGCCTTGATAGACGTTAGTACGCAAGCCATTGACGCCTTCGAGCAATTGGTCATTGCGCTGCAGGAGGCTGCACCTCATCTGATCTTGCTGGTCGAGAATGTCGCGACATGGCCGTTGCGCCACATGTGCGTCGCCATGGGGATCGAATTCGCCATGGGCTACTTTCTGTCCACGATCGACGAGCGGGAGCAGGGCGAGAAGATGTCCGACAGCCGCATGGTGCTCATGGACATGCTCAATCTTCTGCGCAACGACGGTGATGCGGATGCCTTGGCTGCCGTGGCCAAGCGCGATCCGAGTGTCTCGGTGCATTTGCTGTCCATGGCCAATGCGCCGGCTTATGGCTTGAAAGCGCCATTGACCGGCATCGATCAGGCCATTGTGGTGCTGGGGCGTGAGACCTTGTACCGCTGGCTGGCGGTGTCGCTCTTTCGTACGGGCGCTGATCGGGCGAGAGACGATGCCTTGCTGGAGGTCGCCTTGGCCAGAGCCAGCTTTCTGGAAAAGGCAGGCTTGGCCGTGGGCACGCGTCAGAACGCGGACGAATTGTTTCTGGTCGGCCTGCTGTCGTTTGTGGATACGCTGTTGGGTATGCCCATTGGCGCTGTACTCCAGGATCTGACCCTGCCTGCGGTGATCCGTGATGTTTTGCTCAGAAGTGAAGGGCCGTATGGCCCGTTTCTGTCGCTGGCACTGGCGGTCGAACGTTGTCAGGTACGCCGTGCCACGCAGTTGTCGGTTTCGTTGGGCATCGTGCCGGACGCCTTGACGAGCTACCGCAATGAAGCCCAGCAGTGGGCCGAGCAGGCCGTTCAACTGGCGTGATGTTCCTCAACCGCCGGAGAAGTCGTCAAGGGCTTGCTTGATCCAGCGGTAGGCATCCATCAGCAAGGCTTCCTTGCCGTCGTTGGGCCGGAAAACGAAGTAGGACTGGATGGGCAGGTCGACAGGCGGCAAGACGGCGCGCAAGCGTCTCTCACGCAATAAGGGCAGGCCTTTGGGAACCACGGCTAGCGTGACGCCCAGGCCGGCCTCGGCGGCCTTGATCGCAGCCAGATCAGAGTCCAGCACCAGATCGCCTTGCCGCTCCAGCCGGGGCAGGTTGGCAAAGCGGGCCACCATGTCCCAATCGGTATGCGTCTGGCGAGGATGGATGAGCGTGTGGTGTTGCAGGTCTTGCAGCGATCGGATGGGTTTGCGCTTGAGCAGATCGGGCGATGCCACCAGAATGGCCTGGCAGGTGCACAAGGGCAGGGCCTCCAGGCCAGGCCAGTTGCCGCTGCCCAGTCTCACTGCGGCGTCTATCGGGTCGTGTTCGAAATCGACCAGCGCCATGCTGGCCTCCAGCCGGATATCCACGTTGGGGTAGTCGGTCTGGAACGCGCCCAGCCGGGGAATCAGCAGTTCGTGGGCCACGAAAACTGACGCACTCATGCGCAAGACCGGCCGCGTGTAGCGGTGCAAGAGGTCCGCGTGCCCCAGCCGATAGCAGTTCAAGGTCTGGCGGACGACTTCGGCGAAGGCTGCGCCCGCTTCGGTCAGCTCGACCCGTCTGGTGAGGCGCCTGAACAAGGGCATGTCCAGGTGCCCCTCCAATTGCTTGATTTGCTGGCTGATGGCCGCTGTGGTCAGGTGCAGCTCAGCGGCGGCTTTGCTGAAACTCTCCAAGCGAGAGGCAG
>NZ_SCTN01000392.1 GCF_004297345.1 Aquabacterium sp.
TCTATACAGGGGCAGGGCATCTACGGCGGTCCGCAGTCGTTGAACTCAATCCTGTCCAACGGGTTTGATGCGAGCTACTACACGGACGTCGAGAAGAAGAACAAGTTCCTGGGCATCACGACCAGCACGTCGCGTGAGACCTTGTACAGCCAGGCGGACGCGCAGCTAGAGCGTCAGATCACTACGATCTTTGGCAACCTGGTTGGCGCGATCAAGGCTGCTGCAGATCCTCTGGGTGTCTCGCTTGACACGGTGGAATCCAAGATCTCCGGCTTCGTGGTCAATATCGGAAAGATTGACCTGAAGGACCTCACGGGTACGGAAATCAAGGATCGTCTGACAGCAGTGTTCGGCGCGGCAGGCGACTCGTTGGCATCGGTGGTGCTGGCCGGGTTTGAGAACTTTCAGCACGTCGGTGAGGGCTACCTGGAGACGGTCGTTCGGCTGGCGTCAGGGGTCGAGCAGGCAAGGACAACCCTGCAGCGACTTGGCATCACTGCAGTTGACCTGTCTGCCATCACCAACAAGCAAGGCGATGTCGCGGCGGAGCTGGTGCGTGAGAGTGCCTTGGCGGTTGAGGGCCTGAGCGGTGTTGGCCAGATGGTGAAGACGCTCAATGGCAGTGCGGCTGATATCGCGAGCACTTACAAGTCGCTGACCGATGTCAGGCTGTCGTTGCGGCTGCTTGGCCTTGATGCATCGTCGGTGGGCTTCAGCCTGGTCAACGGTGCCGGGGGCTTGCAGGAGTTGGCGGATGCTGTGGCGGCCTATGAGTCGGGCTTCCTGTCATCCAATGAACAGGTGACAGTGAAGGCTGAGCGTATGGCTCAGGAGTTCAAGGCTTTGGGTCTGTCATTGCCTTCATCGAGCGACGCGTTTGTCGCTCTGGTGAAGGGGATCGACACCAGCTCGGACTCCGGCAAATTGCTGCTGGGCAACGTGCTTGGCCTTAGCAAGGGGTTCTCCGAGCTGCTGGGGGCTATCCAGAACGTGGGTGCCGGCATCGCGGATGAGATCAAGCGCATTCAAGGTCTGAACGCCGTCAGTGGCGACAGTAGCCTGGCTGCGCTGCAGGCCTCGTTCGCAATCAATACCGCTCAGGCCCGCGCAGGCGACCAGGCTGCGATTGATCTGCTTCCACAGATCAGTCAAGCCCTGTTGAAGGCGGCGGAGGCGACGGCGGGCAGCAGCTTGGACGTTGCGGTCATCCAGGCCAGGACGCTTGCGAGCTTGCAAGAGACCCTCGCGGCTATCAGTGATCCGACCAAGCGATTGAGCGGCATACCTGGCTTCGCATCTGGTGGCTCGTTTTCGGGTGGCTGGCGCATCGTGGGTGAGAACGGACCTGAGCTTGAGGCTACTGGTCCGGCTCGAATCTATGACGCGAGCCAGACGGCGCAGATCTTGTCTGCCTCTCCGGTCAATGGTGACTTGATTGACGAGATTCGGACGCTCAGGCAGGTCGTGGACGGCCTGCGCGATGACCAGCGTCGTCAAGCCTTCGTGATCATGCAGAACACGGACCGATCAGCTCGGGTTCTGGAGCGCGTGACGCCAGATGGCAATTCACTGTCTACAACTTCGGTGACATGACATGAGGTATATCAAACCGGTACTGATAGCAGGGGCGATGTTGGTTTCATCCAGCCTGCTTGAGGACGACTATCCAGTCTGGGATGGAGGTGCAACGTATGCCGTTGGCGATAGGCGGATTCTTCTATCGAATCACACGGTATACGAGCGGATCACGGCAGGAGTGTCCGCTGCGTCTCCCGACCTCGATACGGTGCATTGGGAACGTGTTGGTCCCACGAACAAGTGGGCAATGTTCGATAGGGCTACAGGTACGGCAAGCAGCGCATCGGACTCGCTGACAGTCACCATCGCGCCTGGCATGGTGCGTGGCCTTGCCTTGCTGGATGTCACTGGCAACAGTGTCACTGTGACGATGACCAATGGATCGGAGACGGTCTATTCCAGGACCGTCAATCTGAATACAGGTTACGGGGTCACCTCTTGGGATACCTATTTCTTCACGGACATTGTGCGCAAGCGCACTGTTGTGCTGGAAGACGTCCCGCCGTATTCATCTGGGTTGATCACGATCACTATCAACGGTTCGGGCCCTGTGTCTGTTGGTACGGTTGTGACGGGCCACATCTACAGGGTCGGCAACACTCGATACGGCATGGGGCTTGGTTTCACTGACTACTCTGTCAAGGACACAAGCAAGTTCGGTGAGACAACGGTAGTTGAGCGTGCATACGCCAAGAACATGAGTGTCCCGTTCGTTGTGCGGGATGCCGACGTCGATTGGGTTCTCAGCAGCTTGGAATCTATCCGGGCCACTGCGGTGGTTTGGATTGGTGCACGGCGCTACGACTCGTCCGTCATCTACGGGTATGCCAAGGATGCCCGACTGGTGATTTCCTATGAGCAGGCCTCGGAGTGCTCAGTAACTATTGAAGGACTCATTTAATGCTTCCACTACTTCCGACACCTCCATCGAGAAACGATCCCGTCAACTTTGCGGATCGTGCGGATGCGTTCCTGGCTGTTCTTCCGGAGTGGACCGCTGCAGCCAATGCCCTGGAGCAGTCTCTGCAGTTGACAGCTACGACCGGCACCAGCACGACATCCATGACCGTTGGTGTGGGTAGCAAGACGCTCGCGACGCAAGCCGGTAAGGCATGGGTAGTGGGGGCGTTTGTCTATCTGGTAAGCGCTGCGAGCGTGTCCAACTTCATGGTTGGGCAGGTAACGGCATACAACACTGTCACTGGTCAGTTGACTGTGAATGTCAATGCAACGGCGGGGGCAGGCACTCTCGCAAGTTGGATCATTGGCTTGTCTGTGCCTCAAGGTAGTACAGCGGTCTACTCAGGCTATGTCTCTGCGGCTGGCTTTCAGCTTGACTCTCTGAGTTCGCTGTATGTGTCGGGCAGCGTTGCCTACTGGGTTCTGGACTCCGGCGACTCGTTGTATTTCGACCGGTCGACCAACATTCTGAACGTCACCATCGGTGGTGTTGGACGATTCCACGTGGACGCCAATGATGGTCCATGTCGCCTGACAGATGCGTCTACTGGCAATGGCCTCGTGCGCAGGTCTCAGATGGACAGCGCCATTCTTTCGGCTCTGCCGATCGGCGCCATCATTGACTGGCCATCTGAGACGCCTCCCGCTGGCTGGCTTGAGAATGACGGCTCGTCGCTACTGCGTGCAGGGTTCTATGCACCACTGTATGCGGTGCTGGGCACTGCGCATGGGGCTGCAGATGCCACGCACTTCAACCTGCCTGACCATCGGGGTAAGTTCAAGCGAGGTTGGGCGCATGGCACGTCCAATGACCCTGACCGGGCGACACGTGGGGCCAATGCACCAGGTGGTGCGACCGGTGACCACGTTGGTACCACGCAGGGCTGGCAGATTGAGTCGCACAGTCACACGCAGGCGATTTTCACAATCGATGGACCGAATACCAACTTCCCGACTGGCAACGGTGGTGGTGGTATGGGCACTTCTACTCCATTGAGCTACTACGGTGGCAATCAGACCAATCCGATCAACGCGGCGGTGATGTCCATCATTAAGGTGGCGTGAGGTGAGCATGGAACAAAAGCAGATCTACCAATGTGATGAGGACGGCGTTTGGGACCGTCAGTTGAAGTTTGCACGTCCCGACCCTCATGTGGATGGCGAGTGGCTTATTCCTGGTGGCTGTACCGATGTGGCTCCGCCTGAGCTGAGTGAGCACCAGGCAGCCGTCTTTGCCGGGGGTGAATGGTCCGTGGTGGTGGACAAGCGTGGCGTGGTGTTCTGGTTGCCGACCGGCGAGCGAGCGGTGATCACGCACATCGGCGTCGATCTTCCGCCTGGTGCGTTGGAGGCTGATCCAGGCCCTACAGAGGCACAGCGATGGGCGGCCTACCAAGCTTTGGCTCAAGCCGAGCTTGATTTCAGCGACCGCGTGTCTATTCGCTGTTCCAAAGCGGGGGTTGCGTATCCGCAGGATTGGCGTGACAGAGACGCTGTGTTGCGTGGCGTGATGCGTGCAGGTTCTGGTGATCCCGATCAGCCATTGCCTGAGCGGCCTGCCTTCCCGTCCAACACCTGACCCGCTTCGGCGGGTTTTTTAATGCCTGAAAGGTGGCAATGCCAGATCCAACTTCAACGGCAGTAGCGACGTTCGTGGGCGCGAGCGCTGCTGTTCCTCCATTGACAGCCTTCGGTATATCGATAGGGCTGAGGCCTGACATCTTGATCGCGGGCTTCAGTGGCAGCCTGGTCGCGATTGCCTTGCTCAATTCGGTTCCTGGTGCGGGTGACACCTGGCGTGAGCTTGTACGGACGTCTGTACGCCGTATGGCTGTGTCTTGCGCCAGCTCGTTGACTGCTGGCTATTTGACGCCGTTGGCGTTGCTCGCTGCAAACGTGCCGGACTCTATGTTGCTGAGCATGGCTTTCCTGCTGGGCGTTGGTGCTCAGAAGGCTCTGGTCAACATCATGAGCAAGTACTGGCCGCAACAAGCCGGGGGGGAGACGTCATGAACTCCCTGCTCTGTGTCGTGCATTGGTTGTCTGGGCTGATCGTTGTCGCCGAGGCATTGAACAAGCTGGAGCGAACGTCCCCCTTCGCTCCTCACCTCTCCATGCGCAAGCGCGCTGTAGACGTCCTCAAGGCCATTGCTTGGTCTCTTCTGGCCATCGGTGGGGGAGGGGCTGTCATCACGCCTGTTCTTGGCTTGGAGAAGCCAACGCTGCAGGACGTATCTGTGATCTTGGGTTTTGCTGTCCTGATCATCAGGACGCGAGTTAAGGAGGGGTGATCATGTCCGATTCATTGCTTCAAAGTGTTTGGGATACCGCGATACAGCCCGCGCTCGTTCTGTTGCCTCCCAAGATGTCCTCTCCGCAGGCCTGGCACATGCTGATGGCCATCGGGCTTCAAGAGTCGAAGCTTTGTGCTCGTTGCCAGGTGTTGTCGGGCGGTGGCCGTGGCCCTGCCCACGGCTTGTGGCAGAACGAGCGCGGTGGTGGCGTTTTGGGGGTGCTGACGAACACCATTACGAGGCCTTACGCCGTCAAGCTGTGTCAGGACCGTGGCGTAGCAGCCGACTCCATGGCTGTGTGGACCGCACTGGAAACGGACGATGTGTTGGCCGCCGGCATTGCCCGTCTGATTCTTTACGCTGACCCTCAGCCCCTCCCTGATAAGGACGATCAGGAGGCCGGCTGGCGGCTATACGCTCTGCGTGCGTGGCGTCCTGGCAAACCACATCCAGACGAGTGGCCCGCCAATTGGGCTCGGGCACGGGCCTTTGTGTATGGAGGGTGATCATGGCCAACGTTGCAAAACAGCTAGATGAGTTGGTGCGCTTCTACTGCCCAGGCTGCAAGACCCATCACCACATACAGCACGGATCGGACATTGGGCCGAACTGGGGATGGAACGGCAGCCTGGACAAGCCGACTTTCAGTCCGAGCGTCCTGGTTACGTACAACGGGGCCGATGCCGGTCAGGACGGTGCGCCGCCTGCTGTGTGCCACTCATTCGTGACTGACGGCCGCATCCAGTTCCTTGGTGACTGTAGTCACCAGTTGGCTGGACAGACCGTTGATCTGCCACCGCTGGAAGGAGTTTGACATGCTGGACTTCTCTCTTCGCCTGGCGCTCTCTGCTGGCATTGCGGCTGTACTCGGTGGCGCAGTGCTGGCCTTTGGCCACCATGAACGCGATGTTGGCCGATCCGAGGTTCGTGCGCAGGTCATGCGCGAAACGTCACGGCGTCAAGACGTCGTCATTCAGCGCCAGTCTTCCGTGCTGGCAATCAACCAGGCTCAGGCTGTCAAGGCCAAGGAGGTCGAAACCGATGTGCAAAACAAGCTTGCGGCTGTGTCCGCTGATCGCGACCGTGCTCGTACTGCTGTTGCAGGCCTGCGCGACGAACTCGACAGAGTACGTGCCGACGCCTTGTCCGGCGTCTCAACCCATTCCCAGCTCGTTGCGCAAGTCTCCGCCGCCACCAACAGCCTCAGCGAGTGCAGCGGAAGATATACAGCGGTGGCGGGCGAGCGTGACGAACTGGCGGTCCAAGTAGCAGGGCTCCTGCCTCTGTTGCCTGCGCAGTAGATTTCCGGCTTGATCATGCGCGGACCGTATCTATCTGGGTACGGTCCGCGCTTTTCGCGTTTGTGGTTACCACTGCTTTTGCTTGTCCAGGATCTCACAGCGCCATTCCTGGTACTGCAACGGGCCGCGCTCTCGCGTTCTCTGTAGGCCGCTCAGCGTGAGATACCACTCGTCCAGGCTGATGACTTCCACCCGCCAAAGCGGGGGCAGCAGGAGCGTCTCCCGTCCATCCCGAATCGTGGAAAATGTGGCCTGTCTCTCGAATCCCTTGGCCAGGATGCGCAGCCGGCCCACGGTGGATCGGTCTGACGTCATGGAGGCTGATCGGCCATCGAGCTTGATGCCGTCTCGCCAGCTTTCTGTGATGATGGCTCGCATACTGCGTATTTATACAGTAATGCCATATTCTGCGCGTGCGATTTCCCGTGCGAACTACGTGCGAAACGAACGCCAATCAACGACAACAAAAAGCAGTTCAGAAGGACGAACGCCAAGCGTTTTGCTTGGCGTTCGTTGTCTTAAGTGGTGGAGCCGGGGGGAATTGAACCCCCGTCCGTAAGCCATCATCGAGCAGTTCTACATGCGTAGCTGTCTGATTTGAATCTCGCCGACCTGATCGCGCAGCAGCACGCTACCAAGCCAGCCAGTCACTGAATCTCGACCTGAACCGAGTGACCCGGCTCAGACCCAGCCTATGTGAATGACCTCACTACTTCAGTCTTGCGACATCAGCACAGCCCATAGGCCAACTGTTGTGAGGCTCACCGGTGTTAAGCGGCGAGTGCGAACGATTCGTCGTTTGCAGTTAGTTTGTTTCCAGATGGATTTACGAGGTGGCTGGTCCTCGACATGCCCTGTCCCGAATCCGCACCCACGTCGAAACCAGGTCGGCCCCAGGAAAAGTCAGGCCATTGTAGGTGTTCTTGCGAATCCGCGCTGGCCTTATTCATCGATATGCGGACGGGCGGCGGCTTTTCAAGCCCCCCGCC
>NZ_SCTN01000393.1 GCF_004297345.1 Aquabacterium sp.
ACACGCCGAGCTGGCGAGCAGCCTGCCGAACTGCTGCGGCACTCACGCCGAGTTCATGGTGCCGCAGTCCCGTGATGGACAAGTTGGGCTGAGGGCGCCTGGGAAGCCGCAGGATGTTCAAGGACTTGAGCCGCTTCGATTCCGCCACCTTGTGCTGGCGCGACTTCCACGCCTTGGCCGGCCACTGCCACCAATGATCGGGGGCGATGGCACCGACCATGGACGGCGCCTCCACCGGCATGGGCGCCATCGGCAAACCGTTGAGCCCGCTCACCAGCTGATTGAGCAGGTGCATCATGGTCATGCCATCACCGAAGATGTGCGGCACGGCAAACAGGATCACGGCGCGCTGAGGATGGGGCACGAAGCGCACCCGCAAGCCTATCCCCAACTCCAGCGGCAACACCTCGTTGAGCATGCGTTGATGCCATGCCTCCAGGGCGGCAGGGTCGTCCACATCGATATGGGCGTCCACCTGCCAGGCCTGGTCGAACAACTGATCGACGACATGGTCGTCAGGCAGGATGCGGAAGTGGTACTGATGCAGCCCGGCTTCCAGAATGGCGCGCAGCTTTGGATAGTTCGTGACCAACTGGCGCACGACGCGGCGCACCAACGCCTCGTCCAGCGGCGCATTGAAGCGCAGGATGTAGGGCTGCAACACGCCCCCAGCCACGCCCTCGACCGCCACATAGGTCTGTTCATTGCGATTGAGCGGAACGATGTCGTCTGTGATGAATGCCATGCATTCGATGCTGCCAGAAGCGCGCGCACCACAAACTCATGACTTGTGCGGATCTCCCCCCGGATAAGGGCTGCAGAAGATGCGGCCGCGGTACTGCCTACAATCCCCGTATGACTGCCTCCGCCTCTACCCCCAGCATCGCCCTGCCCCCCCTGGCCAATGACCGCTTCTTGCGGGCCTGTTTGCGCCTGCCAACGGACTACACGCCCGTCTGGCTGATGCGCCAGGCCGGGCGATATTTGCCCGAGTACCGCGCCACGCGCGACAAGGCTGGCAGCTTCATGGGCCTGGCCACCAACAAGGAAGCGGCGTGCGAAGTGACACTGCAGCCGCTGGACCGCTACGACCTGGATGCGGCCATTCTGTTCTCCGACATCCTGACCGTGCCGGACGCCATGGGCCTGGGCCTGAGCTTTGCCGCGGGCGAAGGCCCCAAGTTCGCATCCCCCGTGCGCGATGAGGCCGCTGTGGCCAAGCTGGCCGTGCCCGACATGGACAAGCTGCGCTACGTGTTCGATGCCGTGAGCACCATCCGCACGGCGTTGAGCGATGCGCAGGGCGTGGGCCGCGTCCCGCTGATCGGCTTTTCCGGCAGCCCCTGGACGCTGGCCTGCTACATGGTTGAAGGTGGCGGCTCGGACGACTACCGCCTGGTCAAGACCATGATGTACCAGCGACCTGACCTGATGCACCGCATCCTGGCGGTCAACGCAGACGCTGTGGCGCTGTACCTGAACACGCAAATTGAAGCCGGTGCGCAGGCCGTGATGGTGTTCGATTCATGGGGTGGCGTGCTGGCCGATGGCGCCTTCCAGGAATTCAGCCTGGCCTACACCAAACGTGTGCTGTCGCAACTGAAAAAAGAGCACAACGGTTTGCGCATCCCGCACATCGTGTTCACCAAGGGTGGTGGTATCTGGATCAACGAGATCGCTGACAGCGGCTGCGACGTGGTCGGCCTGGACTGGACCATGAACCTGGGCAAGGCACGCGCCATGGTGGGTGATCGCGTGGCCCTGCAAGGCAACCTGGATCCGAACGTGCTGTTTGCCAGCCCCGAGCAAATCCAGGCCGAAGTCATCAAGACACTGGACAGCTTTGGCGTGCCCGGCCCGCAATCCGGCCACGTGTTCAACCTGGGCCACGGCATCAGCCAGTTCACCCCGCCTGAGAACGTGAGCGTGCTGGTCGATACCGTGCATGCCTACAGCCGCAAGCAACGCGGCTGAACCAGACAGGCATTGGCAAGCCGAGCGCCTCAACGGCGCTCGACCACCAGCGGCGTCAACTGCAGCGCATCCTTGGCCTGCTGTGCCGCTGCCACGGCCTCATCGCGAGAGCCATACGGCCCCACTTGCAACTTGAAGTAGGCGGCCTCGTGGAAGACGGCCAGCAAAGGCAGCAAAGAGCCCAGGTCTGAAGCCACCTTCTGCTGCAGACGGTCCACGCCATCGCGCTTGCCCAAAGCGGCCAGCTGCACCCAGAAGCCCTTGGCATCAGGTGTGTAGGCTCTGGCCTGACTTTCCTTGACGACAGGTGGCTGCGACACGCGAGGCACCACAGACATGATCGGATCATCCGCACCATCAGCCGGGACTGGCACGGATGTGGCCTCCGCCGGAGCCGCTGCAGCCAGTTGGGTGCTCTCGCCGTCTGCCGGACTTCTGCGCCATGCGCCTGTGCGGATCTGATCGAACGTCAGGCGCTCGATCTCGACTTCGGCGCTCCCCATGCTGGCGATACCCAGTTTCACGGCGGCGGCATAGCTGAGGTCCATCACGCGCGAAGAATGGAAAGGCCCGCGGTCATTGATGCGCACGATGGTTTCCTTGCCATTGCGCAGATTGCGAACACGGGCGTAACTCGGGATAGGCAAGGTGCGGTGCGCGGCCGTCAACCCATACATGCTGAACATCTCGCCGCTGGCGGTACGACGACCATGGAACTTGGTGCCGTACCAGGACGCCACGCCACGCTCTTTCCAGCTGACATCGGCCGCCACGGGCTCGTAGGACTGCCCCAGCACCACATAAGGCTTGTTGGGGCCGCCAGGCTTGATGGGCTCTACCTGGGG
>NZ_SCTN01000394.1 GCF_004297345.1 Aquabacterium sp.
GTAAGCCATGGCCGGAGATTCGAAGAAGATCCAACCGATCATCATCAAGCGCATCAAGAAGGGTGGCCATGCCGCTCACGGTGGTGCGTGGAAGATCGCTTATGCCGACTTCGTGACCGCCATGATGGCCTTCTTCCTGCTGATGTGGCTGTTGGGCTCCACCACAGAAGGTGACAAGAAGGGCATTGCCGATTACTTCAACTCGCCGCTCAAGGTCGCCTTCTTTGGTGGCTCGGGGGCGGGCGATGCCAGCTCCGTGATCAAGGGCGGCGGCAACAACCTGACCGAAGCGGTCGGGCAGATGAAGAAGGGCAAATCCTCCGAGACCGCTGCTGAAAAGGCCAGAAAGAAGGCCATCCGCCAGGAACAGGCGCGAGCCGAAGCGGAGCGCCTGCGGGCCCTCAAGGCCAAAGTCGAGGAAGTGATCGCCAACGACGATCGCTTGTCCAAATACAAGACGCAGATCCGGCTGGACATCACGGCCGAGGGCCTGCGCATTCAGATCGTGGACGACCTTAATCGACCCATGTTCGACAGTGGCGCGGCAGAAGTGAACTTCTACATGCAAGACATCCTGAGATCGATCGGGCACGTTCTGCAAGGCGTGCCCAACAAGCTCACGATCGAAGGGCACACAGACGCCAAGGCCTTCAGCGCTGGCGAACGGGGCTACAGCAACTGGGAACTGTCAGCCGATCGCGCCAACGCCTCCAGACGAGAGTTGATAGCGGGGGGGCTGCCCGGCAGCAAAGTGCTGCGCGTGCAAGGCCTGGCATCGAGCGTGCCCTACGAAAAAGACGATCCCGAAAGCCCGATGAACCGGCGCATCAGCATCATCGTGATGAACCGGGAAGCCGAAGACCGCTTCTTTGACTCGGCCCGTGCGGAATCGGTTCCACCTGAGGGCGTCGATAACGGCGACGAAGAAGACACAAAACCCTCAAGGCCGGCCGGCAGTGGTCGATAAGCCTCTAGCGAGTGCGGCACAACACTGTGGACGCCGCCGATTGAAACAAGGATGAGCCATGAGCAACCCCGCAGACATGAAATTTCTCATCGTGGATGACTTCTCCACCATGCGCCGGATCGTCCGGGGCCTGCTCAAGGAGATCGGCTACAACAATGCCGAAGAGGCCGAAGATGGCGCCGCAGCGTTGAACATTCTGAAAAACACGAAATTCGACTTCGTGGTCAGCGACATCAACATGCCCAACATGAACGGCTTCGAGCTGCTCAAGGCCATCAAGGCCGATGACAGCCTCAAGCACCTGCCCGTGTTGATGGTGACAGCCGAAGCCCGCAAGGAAGACATCGTGCTGGCCGCCCAATCCGGCGCGGCGGGCTACATCGTCAAACCCTTCACCAAGGCCACCTTGGAAGAGAAGGTCCAGAAGATCATGCAGAAACTGGCCGCCACGGCCTGAACGGGAGGTTCATCATGAAAATGGACCTGCCAGACAATATGCAGATGCCCGCAGCATCGCCCGAGATCTTCCAACAACTCGGCACGCTGACCAGGCAACTGCACGACACGCTCAACATGCTGGGTGTGCTGCCTGATCTGAAGTACACGGTGGAAGACCTGCCGGATGCGCGCAGCCGCCTGACCTACATCGCCACCAAGACAGCCGATGCGGCCGAAAAGGTGCTCAATCTGGTCGACAAGGCCAAGGCCGATCAGGAACACATCGCCACGGAAACACGCCGATTGGCCGAGATGATCGTCGCCGACCCGGTCAAGGCCGTCGCCAGCGGTGCTGTGATGAACTTTGTTCAAGAGGTCGAGACCACCACGCATCGTGTGGACGGCCACCTGACCGACATCATGATGGCGCAGGACTTCCATGACCTGACCGGCCAGGTGGTGGCCAAGGTTGTGAAACTGGCCAATGATCTGGAATCGCAACTGGTCAAGCTGCTGGTTCAGGCCGCACCGCCCGAACAGGCCCAGAAGGTGGAGGCCACGCTGACGGCACACAATCAAGGCCACGCCGTGACCACAACAGAAGACGGCATCAAGCTGGAAGGCCCTGTGGTCAATGCAGAAGGCCGCTCCGACGTCGTCACCAACCAGGGCGAAGTGGACGATCTGCTGGCCAGCCTGGGTTTCTGACCCTGTGGCCTGAGTTCAGCCCGACGCGAGGCTCAGCCCTGAGCGGCCATGGCCTCGCGTACCGCCGTCACCTGACGGCGTGAGACCGACAACCACTCCATAGTCGGCACCACCTGCACCGCCCATGCTTCGCCGCCATCGGCATCATCGGCGCGTCGCTCCAATGCCTTCATGGCATGCCTGGATACCAGCGCATTGCGGTGTACGCGGATGAAGCGCTCCCCCACTTTGTGCTCCAGATCGGTCAACGAATCGGCCAACACGTGACTTTGTTCGGCCGTACGCAAGGTGACGTACTTCTGCTCGGCCTTGAAGTAGAGGATCTGCGTCAACGGGATGCGTTCCAGACGTCCACGATCCTGTACGACGAAAACCTCGTCATCGCTCAAGGTCTCTGGCGTCGCTGCATCACTTGGTCGAGCAACTGCCAGCTTGTGCACGCGATCCAGCGTGGCGTTCAGGCGCTCCAGGCGCACTGGCTTGGTCAGATAATCTGCCGCTGCCAGATCGAAGGCGCGCAGGGCGTGCTCGGCATGCGCCGTCACGAACACCACGGCAGGCGGCTGCTTGAGATCGCGCAAACGGGCCGCCAGCACCATGCCATCGAGCCCCGGCATCTGGATGTCCAACAGCAACATATCGGGGGAATGCCCTGCCTGATCCTGCTCCTGCAACCACAACAGCCCGGTCACCGATTCACCGAACTCGGCCACCAGCTCATTGGGCACGCTGGCTTGCGCCAGCAGCGACTTGATGCGCATGCGAGCCAGTGGCTCATCGTCGATCATGACAATTTTCAAGGTGCTCATAGAGAGGTCTCCTTGCGCGGCAGCGGCACCACCATGCGCACCACATACACGGGCGGCTGGCGCGTATCCCCACCGCCTTGCAGGCCGGCTTCGAACTCGGCCTCGACATCGTGCATCAACTTGAGGCGCTGGCGCACATTGCGCAAAGCAATACCGTGTCCGGCTGACGAAACGGTGGGGGTTTCAGCCGGCACGGAGTTGCTCACCGTCAACACAACCTGGCCCGACTGTGCCTTGGTCCGCACCACGATCCAGCCACCTTGAGGCGACACCTCGATGCCATGGCGCACGGCGTTCTCGACCAGTGGCTGCAGGATGAGCGCGGGCACTTCGGCACGGCCCGCTTCGTCATCCAGTTCCCAGCGCACGGTCACGCGCTCGCCAAAGCGCAACTGCTCGATGCTGAGGTAGCGCTGGGCCAGGTCGATTTCCGAACGCAAGGTCGTGCGCATGGTGGGCGACGACAAGGCCTGCCGAAACAACTCAGCCAGATCCTCCAGCACGGCCTCGGCGCGCTGCGGGTCGATCTGCACCAGCGCAATCGCCGTGTTGAGCGTGTTGAAGAGGAAATGCGGCCTGATGCGCGCCTGCAACTCCGCCAGGCGAGCCGATGCGTGTGCCGGCAATTCGCTGCGGGCCCGTTGCTTGAGCCAGGCCAGACCCACGGCGGCCACAGCCGCACCCGTCAGCATGGACGGCAGCTGCGGCCACCCCCACACCAGAGGCGTGCCCGTCATGGCCATGTCCAGCCACGACGATTGCAGTTGCCCCAAGCCACCACAAACCGCGCCCAGCAACATGGCTGCCATCCATTGCACAGCCTCGCTGGCTTTGGTCAGCGGCTTGCGCAAGGCACACGCCACCACCAGCCACAACAGGCTGCTCGGCAAGGTCTGCACGGTGGACTGAGCCCAGCGGTGCAGCCAATCCACAGGAGAGGAAGACGCAAAGGCCACACCCAATGCCACCACGAGTTGCACGCCCAGCACGACACGCAGCACCACACCCACGTGGCACACGTCGAAAGGTGACGGCGGAGCCTGACGGCCATCAGCCCCCGGCCCGAACTGGGTGGGTGAAAACTGGGTAGACAGCTCCCAGGCAGCAGCTTGTGGGGCCTGGCTGGCGCCGGAGGCCTTGGGCTCAGTAGAATCCATGGTTTGCACATTCTGCGCGAAGAGCGCGATGCTGGACCACTTTTTACGGACCACATCCAGGACCCTACCCCATGAGCACCAACCAACTCGACAAGAAGTCCCAGGCCTGGTCGGCCCTGTTTTCAGAGCCGATGAGCGAGCTGGTCAAGCGCTACACCGCCAGCGTGTTCTTCGACAAGCGCCTGTGGAAGGCCGACATCCAGGGCTCGCTGGCGCACGCCGAGATGCTCAACGCGCAAGGCTTGATCGGTGCCGATGACTGGGCGTCCATCCAGAAGGGCATGGCCCAGATCACCGCCGAGATCGAATCCGGCGCCTTCGAGTGGAAGCTCGACCTGGAAGACGTTCACCTGAACATTGAAGCCCGCCTGACCCAACTGGTGGGCGATGCCGGCAAGCGCCTGCACACGGGCCGCTCGCGCAACGACCAGGTCGCCACCGACGTGCGCCTGTGGCTGCGTGGTGAAATCGACGAAATCGGCCTGCTGCTGATCGAGCTGCAAAAAGCCCTGGTGGACGTGGCCGAGCAGAACGCCGAGACCATCCTGCCTGGCTTCACCCACCTGCAAGTGGCCCAGCCCGTGGCGTTCGGCCACCACCTGCTGGCTTACGTGGAAATGTTCGCCCGTGATGCCGAACGCATGATCGACCTGCGCAAGCGCGTGAACCGCCTGCCGCTGGGTTCGGCTGCCCTGGCCGGCACCAGCTACCCACTGGACCGCGAACGCGTCGCCAAGACCCTGGGCATGGTGGACGAGGCCGGTCGGCCAGCCGTGTGCCAGAACAGCCTGGACGGCGTGTCTGACCGCGACTTCGCCATCGAGTTTTCGGCCGCTGCGGCATTGCTGATGGTGCACGTCTCGCGCCTGAGCGAAGAGCTGATCCTGTGGATGAGCCAGTCCTTCGGCTTCATCGACCTGGCCGACCGTTTCTGCACCGGCTCGTCGATCATGCCCCAGAAGAAGAACCCCGACGTGCCCGAACTGGCGCGAGGCAAGACCGGCCGTGTGGTCGGCCACCTGATGGGCCTGATCACCTTGATGAAGGGCCAGCCCCTGGCCTATAACAAGGACAACCAGGAAGACAAGGAACCCTTGTTCGACACGGTCGATACCTTGAAGGACACGCTGCGCATCTTCGCCGAGATGGCCGCTGGCATCACCGTCAAGCCCGAAGCCATGGAGCGCGCAGCCAAGAAGGGCTACGCCACCGCTACCGACCTGGCGGACTACCTGGTCAAGAAGGGCCTGCCCTTCCGCGACGCACACGAAGTGGTAGCGCACGCTGTGAAGGACGCCATCGCCGCTGGCGTGGACCTCTCCGAGCTGCCGCTGGACAAGCTCAAGGCCTACAACCCGGCCATTGAGCAAGACGTGTACGACGTGCTCAGCCTGCGTGGCTCGCTGAACGCCCGCAACACGTTGGGTGGCACGGCGCCAGCGCAAGTGCGCGCCCAGGTGGCACGCCATCGCACTCGTCTGGCCTGATCCAGAACAGCGGCGCTTCAGCGCCCAATGACTAAGGCCGTGCGGCACATGCCCACGGCCTTTTGCTTTTGTGGCTGATGATGGCTCAGGCCTTCGTGCCTTTCATGATGCGCCGCGCAGACATGAAATTGAAGCCCATCGCCACGACACTGCCAATCGCCACACCCCATTCGGGCTGGTGGCGCACCATCTCAAACGCCTGAATGCAAGCCGCATAGGTGCCGTAATTGATCGCGCCACCCACAGCCATGGAAGACAGGTAGGTCAGGTACTCCTTGAGCACACTACCCTCCTTCGGCCCTTTGAAAGTGATGTTGCGGTTGAACAGCCAGGTGAAGGTGGCGGCAGCCAGGAAAGACAGCACACGCCCACCATAGCTGCCCAGCCACGGACGGCTCACATACAGCACGCCGATATCCACAAACAGCGCCAGGCCACCGGAGATACAGAACAGGATCAATGACCGAAAACGCTGCAACAAGGTGAACCTCATGGTGAAACGGCGGCCATCTTAGCTTGCGCAAGCCGCCAGCCCTGCGCCGCCCTTGCGCCAACTCAAAACCCCACGCTGCGCCAGACGCTACGCTCGCCCCTCATCGATTGAGGAACTCGCCCCATGTCTACGCTTGTCTGGTCTGAAGCCCTGTCCCTGTCCATGCCCGTGATGGACACCACCCACCAGGAGTTCGTGGACCTGCTGGCCAAGGTCGAGGCCTCGGACGACGCCAGCCTGCTGGCCAACTGGCAAGCACTGATCGACCACACCGACGACCACTTCGCCCGCGAAGACAAGTGGATGAAGGACACCGGCTTTGCGCCCGGCAACTGCCACAGCTCGCAACATGCCGTGGTGCTGAAGGTGCTGCGCGAAGGTGCGGACCTTGGCAAAACCGGCGACTTCGCCCCCATTCGCCAGATGGCGCACGAACTGACGATCTGGTTTCCGCATCACGCGCAGAACATGGACTTCGGCCTGGCCCTGCACCTCAAGACCATGGGCTATGACCCCGAAACGGGCGAAGTCAGCAACCCGGAGAAGCTGCCAGAGGAAGCCATCTCGGGTTGTGGCGGCAGTTGCAGCAGCAGCGACAGCGAGGCCTCTGCCGAAGCCCCTGTCGCATCCTGACACCGGCGCCAGAAGGGTACGGGACGCCCACCCTGCAAGCCCCCCATGACAAAAGCCCTCTCACGAGGGCTTTGTCTTTATTGGGACCAGAAAGGCCGCCTGGCAGACCCAAGCAAGCACTTACGGGGCATCAAGCCTGCACTGCAGCCAATCGCGTCCGGATGGACTGCTCGATGCCAGCCGCGTCCAGGCCGCACATGGACAGCAGCTTGCCTGGCTCACCGTGCTCGATGAACTGATCAGGCAAGCCCAACAGCATCAAAGGCTTGCTCAGGCCGGCCGCAGCCAAGGCCTCGGCCACGGCAGCACCAGCGCCGCCTTGCACACAGCCCTCTTCCACCGTCACCAGCAGATCGTGATCCTTGGCCAGTTGGGCCACCAGCTCGGTGTCCAGCGGCTTGATGAAGCGCATGTTGGCCACGGTGGCCCCGAGAGCCTCGCCAGCCTTCAAGGCAGGCTGCAGCAAGGTACCGAAGGCCAGGATGGCCACGCGCAG